>JAGLOF010000035.1 GCA_023139105.1 bacterium | reverse complement strand
TTACACAATTTATTTTACAGTGCCGGTTTTTGCTGTGTTGTTATTTGCTCTTTGTTATTTGCTCTTTGTTATTTGCTCTTTGTTATTTGTTCTTTGGTACTTGTTATTTGTTATTTGTTCTTTGGTACTTGTTATTTGTATTTGGTGCTTGACCTTTTAATATTGGATCTTGGAATTTAAATGATTACTATTCGTTTCAAGATAGAGTTCTCTTCTGTCACTCATTATCAACGGGTAAAAGCTATCTATGCCGTATTAAAAAGATAGTAGAATCTCCAAAAGATATCTTATACAAAAATGTTAAAAAGGTGGTATCTATGAAAAGAGCGGCCAGTTTCTTATTGTGCCTCATTCCATTGTATTCTGGACTAGCGCAAGTGTCCAATATACAAGAATACAAGGCAATGAAGGCTGAACAGCGTGAGAAACGTCTACACAGCTGGCAGTCTTCATCAATCAGCGCAACGCCAAATCAGGCTGCTTATGACGTTAGTTATTATCATATTGATTTACGACCCGATCCACAGACATCCACACTACATGGACGGGTGCGTGTTGTTGGCAGGGCATTACAGGCATCTCTAAATCATATAGAGCTGGATTTCTGGAGCGGCATGCAGATAGCCAGCATTGTTAATAACTACATTCCCGATGTAAATCTTAGTTGGCATTTGGAAAATGATCTTCTCGATATTGACCTGGCATATGAATTAAATGTCGATGAGCTGTTTTCTATTGATATCAGCTATTCCGGTAAACCTCAGAATTCAAATTATGGAGCATTCGGATTCGATCATCACAATGGAGAGCCCATGATTTGGTCTTCCAGCGAGCCCTATGGTGCCCGCTCATGGTGGCCATGCAAGGATGATCCGCAAGACAAACCAGATTCTGTTGATATATTTGTCACCGTTCCTAATAATATGATGGTTGCGTCAAACGGTGTGTTGAGAGCGAAAATTGAGACAGAGTTCCTTACTACTTACAAGTGGCATGAGAAATATCCTATTGCAACATATCTTGTTTCTATTGCAGCATATCAATATAAATTTTATACAGATGATTATGTGTATGGTACTGAAAATAAAACTATGCCGATTCATTTTTATGTGTTTCCCGATAACTATGAGAGATACTATTCATTGACTCAAAAAGTAAAGGATATGCTTACTTTTTTCTCAGATATTTACGGTGAATACCCCTTTGTGGATGAAAAATACGGTCATGCCGATTATCTTCGCGGAGGTGCCATGGAGCATCAGACATGTTCCAGTTTCAGTTTCTGGAATGAAGGTGTCTTTGCCCATGAACTGGCCCATCAGTGGTGGGGTGATCTTGTGACATGTAAAGATTTTCACCACATCTGGCTAAATGAAGGTTTTGCAGACTACAGTGAACCATTGTGGTTTGAGCACGCAAATCCCGGTTATACGGCCAGTGAATATATGGTGGATTATCAACAATATTTTGGCCCCGGCACAATCTATGTGGAAGATCCTTATAATGATAATGTTTTTGAATATGGACTTACCTATCAGAAATCCTCCTGGGTAGTTCATATGCTGCGGCATATACTTGGGGAGACAGGGTTCCGTCAGATGTTGCAGACATTTCTTTCATCTCCGGAGTTCAGCTATGGTCACGCAGAAACAAAGGATATACAGGCACTTTGTGAAGATATCAGTGGATTGAACCTGGATAAATTTTTTCAGCAATGGATATATGAAGAATATTTTCCTGTTTATGGCATAGGCTGGAATGCAGCTCAACGTGGCAGTGATTATGATATCACACTGGAGATACAACAAAATCAGACAGGTCAAGTTTTTTGGATGCCGATAGATGTATTTGTAGAGACGGAAACCGGCACACAAAAATTTGTAGTATGGGATAGTCTGGCTACACAGACTTTTCACCTGACAGTAGATTCTAAGCCAATTAAAGTGGAATTAGACAGGGACAATTGGATTCTTAAACGAATGCTGGATCCTCTGATCAATCCAACCCTTGACCAAGGTATACTGTTGGTAAATGGTGTATCATGGACTTATGGAGAGGAAATACGGAATGCATATAAGTCCAATGTTTATACCGGCGATTATCCCATTACATTCTGGGATTGTTTTAATGAGCCTGCCGGAGGTTATCCTGCAACATTGCCTCAACCCCTTGGCCATGGAGATTTGCCTGTAGATATTCTTTCACAATATTCAACGATAATCTGGCTGGGCAATAATTATGGTGGAGATCTGTCCAGATGGCAGCCGGCTACAATGTTGTCATATCTGAAGGCAGGGGGAAATGTTCTTCTTATCTCACGTCATGGTTCATCATTTATTTATGGTGGTTTGCAAACTTATCTTGGTATTAACTGGCTTGAGAGTGGGCCTTTTACACTGTCAAACTGTGCGGCAGTACATGAAGATTTAGCAGGAATGCGATTTGTTGGAAATCAAAGTTACTGTGATGCCTTTGAATTGGAAATTGGACATGAAGATGGCCAATTACTATTTACAGATACTCAATCCGGTAATGAAGATGTAGGCATTGGTGTATGGAGACGCCTGGCAGCAGGTGGAATGCATAAATCGGACGGTGGGAATTTTATTTTCATAAGCGGCCGGTCGTATCGATTTGTAGCTAGTGATTTGAAGTCAAATATCTCTGTTATTCTTGATCAATTTATTGGCGAATCTGAATCTGGAGTCAGTTCAGATGTAGAATCAATACTATTCCAAAACTTCCCCAATCCTTTTACTACTCAGACAGAGATACACTTCAAGCTGCTTCCAGGGAATAATGGTGTTATTAATATTTATGATTTACTTGGTAGATTGGTTCATAGCTTTACTATTCCGGTTCAGACGGAGGGTGGAATAGGGCAGATTACATGGGATGGCAGAGCCAGTAACGGAGACGCTCTTGCAGCCGGAGTATATCTAATAAAATATACATGTGGTGATCAGAAAGGCATGATAAAGATAATAATGTTATAATGTGATTGCTATTTGTTTAAATGAAAAAGGTTAGTAAATGGCGTAACCGTTTAATTATAAGATCTCTCACCGCCGGTGAAGCTGGCGTTCGAGATGACAGCATTAAGAGATTCTACTGAGCTGGTTGATTCAATGCTTTGGCTTTACTCGCTGTCATCTCGATAGGATTGAGTGAGCGGTACTGTCTTCAACACTTATAAACTTTATTGACGAATATTGATGTTGCTATGCAATTATATTCTGTGCCTGACCTTGTGCATATCCATCTAGTTGTTCCATTATCCAATCGCGGGTATCCTCAACAATATCCGGAAGTCCGCCCAGCATACTTGAAATCTCATCATATGCCTGATTGATCATGGCCTTGGTGTTTTCGGCAAATTCCGCAGCATCACCTTCACCACTGAATCCGCCAAGCCATATGTCAAGAATACGCTGGCCGGTATTCTCAATGTTGAAATAATCCGGGATGATTCCTTGTTGAATCTGCTCCAGATCTTCCGGGTTGTTGGCAAAATAGGATCCAAGACCAAGCGGATCTTCATCGGTACCCATAAGTTCTGCGGCAAAGCCCAGCAGCTTTTGGAGAGGATCTTCTTTGTCTTTACCGGACTGCTGCATCAGCAAAGAGAATGACTGTTTCTGAATTTCCAGTTTTATAGATTCATAGATGATAAAGGCGTTCTGTTCCTTTTCATTCACACCCTGGAGTTTTCCACTTTTATTGTATGTTGTAATAGATATTTCCGCTTTCAGTGTCAGACTGTCAGCACGCACTCCAACGGCTGAGTCTTCTGCAGTCTTATTTTTTCTCTGTACCTGCTGATTAGGATCAATTTGTGGGCCGGATGGTGACAGCGGTTGATTATTGTCAATTACCATGATACTACTCCCGCTTAAAATTCATGTAAAACATCTGTTTCCGGAGATAACTCTCTTGCACTCTTGAGATAAGGTCTATGAATAATTATAGTCATTCTGTCAAAAAAGAGTTCCTTTTAATGTAGGTCTATCATTTAGTGAAAACAATAGGCAAGATTTGCAGCTTTAGTATGCTTAATATTAAAGTATCTTGACTTATTCAATTTCTGCTTTTATATTATCCGTCATATGAATATCCGTAGCATTTATTCATGTCCTGAGAGGATTCCCAATAGTTCAGGGGAATTTCCTACCCGGTAAAATTCCAAGATCACAAATCTTTATCCTTCACATGAATTAGGAGAATGTACCATGAAGCAACGCAGCATACCAGTATTATTAGTGTTAATCGGACTATGTGTTTCAACTGCCTATTCCCAGATTGATTCCGTTGTCAAAAAGATCATTGATGTTGGCACAACAGATAACAGAGTAATGGAACATCTTGATATACTTTCAAATCGTATCGGTGGTCGTTTAATAGGTTCTGCGGCATATGAAGATGCAGAGAAATGGACTTCCCGGAAGTTTAAGGAATGGGGCATGGACGTTGAACTGGATGAGGCAGGAGCGTTGCCTGTCGGGTTTAACCGCGGACCTTGGTTTGGCAGAATGTTGTCCGAAGACGGAATGGCACTTCATTTTGTAACACCTTCTTATACTGCCGGAACAAAAGGTGTTCAGCGAGGCCCGGTTCTAATTGAACCAAAGACTCAAAGAGATTTTGATAACATTAAAGGGGCGCTTAAAGGGGCCTGGGTACTGATAACGGGTTTTGAAGACGGTAAACCAATTGATAGGTCTGAAGAGGCTGATGCAAGAAGAGCAACGATTATCGAAGAAAATACTCAAATTGCCGGGAAGAACCGTGAGATACGCCGTCAAAATAGAGAGAATCGTGATAATCCTGATGCACAGAAGCAACTTCTTCCTTTGAAAGATGCGCCTGCCCTATTTTATAAGCAGATGAAAGAAGCCGGCATTCTAGGCATAATTCAGTCGGCTCCGGTTCCTTTGCGGGCTGTACGTAATACTCAGAACATTCTCGATATGAGCTGGGACAACTTACCAACCCTGCCAGATATCAGGCTTGATGAAAATCAATATACAATTATCAAAAAGAAGGTTGAGGAGCGCAGATATTTTTTACTGGAGTTTGATATCCGTAATTTTTTCCGGCCCGGCCCGGTAAAGTATCACAATGTTATAGGCATTATTCGTGGCACAAAATATCCAAATGAATATGTTATTGTCTCAGGCCATTTGGATGCCTATGATGTTGCCACTGGAGCAATTGATTGTGGTGTGGGTGTTACGGCTGCCATGGAAGCAGCGCGTCTGATCATGGAAGCAGGTGGAAGGCCAAAACGTACAATTTTGTTTATGCTCTTTGCCGGTGAAGAATTCGGGCTTATCGGTTCAAAAAGCTGGGTTGAAAAAAATAGTGACAAACTGGCAAACATTTCCAATATGATCAACCGTGACGGCGGGCCATCCTGCCCGACAGGAATCAGTGTTACTAAGGCGATGCGAAAAGATATTGAAAAAATATGTGAGCCCATTACATGTATTAATCCCGAATTTCCATTTGAAATAACAGAAAGAAAACCCAGGAATCTACCTGAGAAAGCATGGGGAACAGATTCCGGTCCCTTTGCTGTGAAAGGTGTACCTACAATGGGGCCCTCTACCGGCTATCCGCGGGGTGATAATTTCAGCTACCGTGAGATCTGGCATACTGAGAGAGATCTCTATAATAAGATGATTCCTGATTATCAGGAACATTGCTCTGTGGTCACGGCAATCCTGGCCTATGGGATTGCGAATCTGGACCATCTGTTATCTCGAGAAGGTTATTATAAAACAGAGAGTACAAAAGAGAAGTAAGTAGAAGTATATGCCGGGCTCTTGCCCGGCATCTATATATATTCATACCCGAAAGCGTTAAAAAAGAGCACTCGCACAGAGATC
>JAGLOF010000034.1 GCA_023139105.1 bacterium | reverse complement strand
AATACTTCGTCCTATGGCGGTTACACACCTTCCAATGGTGCCACCTATACCATTATCAGCAACGGTTCCGGTGCTGTCAGCGGAACCTTTAAGAATCTGGCTGAAGGCGCTATTGTGAGTAATGATTTCCTGGGATCGGGCATACCGGCATCCATCTCCTACATCGGCGGTGACGGCAATGATGTGGTCCTGACCGTGGATGCCTCTCTGGCTGTCACGCTGCATTCTCTGTCGGCAGTCTATGAAAACGGGAGTATGAGCCTCCATTGGGTGACAGATTCAGAGACAGAGAATGTGGGGTTTGTGTTGGAGCTGGAGAACAGTCGTTCGCCCCTACGGTGGGAGGTGATCGCCTCGCATGAAACGCATGATGAATTGCGTGGTCAAGGGAACTCATCGGAAAGGCATGAATACGTCTTCATCGATAATAATGTGGAGGCAGGGCAGTCCTATGTCTACCGGTTGTCCGATGTGAATACATCGGGTGAGGTACATGTCTACGATGACATCTCCATCGATCTGCCTGACGCACCTGAGGTGACTGTGCTGGATCCACCCTTTCCCAATCCCTTCAATCCGCAGACAAAGATCAGTTATCAATTGGCTGAGACTGGTTCTGTAGAGATTATCATCTATGATCTATTGGGGCGGAAAGTACAATCATTGGTGAGTGAAAAGCAAATTGCAGGATCGTACAATATGTACTGGCATGGGGATGATGAATTCGGTCAGAAGGTGGCCACGGGGACGTATCTCATCGTTTTAAAGACTGTGGAGGGTGTGAGAACGCAGAAGGTGGTGATGCTGCGTTGAAGAGCAAGGATGAAATTAGAAGGATGAAGGATAAAGTAAAAAGCTGAAAACGTGAAAACGTAGTTTGACACCAGATGTGAAAGAAAACATCCGGTGTCAGGGCATATAAGTGAAATTAAAAATTTACTTGAAACCGCTTTGACATCATCTTTTTTTTAATTACCTTAAAATTACAATATTTTACTCAATAATTGTTATACCCAATAATGGAAATTCGGTGATGAATAATCATGGTTTTTCGGCTACTGAAGTGCGATCAGTTTATTCTATTGGCAGCGCGCTGACAGGTCTCCTTTTATTTTTCCTGCTGACTGCTCATGTTTACGCCCAAATGGATATAATAAGATGTGAACGACTTGGCCTGGATCAGGGCCTCTCTCAAGGCTATGTGAACTGCATCATCCAGGACAGCCGGGGTTTCATGTGGTTCGGCACAGGCGACGGTTTAAATCGCTACGATGGATATGATTTTAAGATCCACAGACACGATCCCTTTGACCCCTTTTCAATCAGTGCCAATTTCATCAACTCTATTTTTCAAGACCGGTCCGGCATCATCTGGATAGGCACACAGAGCGGAGGTCTCAACCGATACGATCCCGCTACCGGGTGCTTTACCTGTTTTCAACATGACCCGGAAAATCCCAAAAGCATCAGCAATAACATGATCTTTGGAATCTGTGAGGATCCCGATGAACCGGGCGTATTGTGGATCGGTACGAATCGGGGGCTGAACAGAGTTAAATTGAATGGGAATGAGGCAGACCAACCCGATCAGACTGAATTCATCCATTTCTTTCACGAGTCGGATGACTCATGCAGTCTGAGCAGTAATTACATCCGTTCAATTCTGACGGACAGGAAGGGCAATCTTTGGGTGGGAACCTGGGAAGGCCTCAATGTGCTCGACCGGCAAACAGGCCGGTTCAGGTGTTTTCGTTTCGACAACAATCAAATCACAGCACTCCATGAAGACCACAAGGGAAAAATATGGATCGGCACATACAGCGGCGGTCTCTATTGTTACAATCCGGAAACTGGCAAATTCATTCACTATCGTCATTCCGCCAGATCAGGCAGCCTGTGCAGCAACATGGTGCTGTCCATTCTCGAAGATTTTTCAGGTCAACTCTGGGTGGGCACAAGCAATGGACTTGATGCCTTTAATGAGAGAACCGGATCCTTTATCCACCACAGACACGATCCGGCCAATCCGCGCAGTCTAAGCCACAATGAGATCCTGTCACTTTGGCAAAGTCCTTCGGGTGCCATGTGGGCAGGCACCAATACCGGCGGCACCAATCGGTTTCATCCGGCAAAAAATAGTTTTCATCATGTCTCCGCCAACTCATCACAGGGCATTTCGTTGAGTCACAACTCGGTATACTCCTTTTACGAATCCCCCGCTGAACCCGGTATTATCTGGATAGGAACCGGAGGCGGCGTTCTGCACCGTTTTGATATGCTGCGTAAAACAATGTCATATTATCCCATATATTCTGAAAAACATGCTCTGCTCTATTCCATATATATCTATGCCATTACCAGTGCCCCCTCCGGCCGGTTCTGGATTGCCAGCACAGATGGGTTCAAGGGCTTCGACAGACAGTCGGGACGCTTCACCCACTACGTTCACGATCCCGATGATCCCGGCAGTATGAGTGATGTGAGACTCGCCAAGAGTTTCTGCATGGACGAGGATATGCCGGAAGCGTTCTGGGTCGGCTATGACTACAGCGGCTTAAGCCGGTTTAATATAAAATATGAAAGCTTCGACTATTTTATCCATGATCCGGCTAATCCCGGCAGTATTGGCAGCAATGAGATCACCTGTATCATCAAGAGCCGCGACAGCGGATTATGGGTGGGCACTAAATCGGGGCTAAATTTTTATGATAAACGAAACAATCATTTTACTCGATTCAGCAATGATCCGGAGAACAGCAACAGTCTTAGCTGCGACTACATCAAATCGCTTTATGAAGATGAATCTGGTGTGCTTTGGGCCGGCACTTACGGTGGCGGACTCAATAAAATTGAGCAGATGGATTCACTGATTGTCAAATTCACCCACTATCTTGAAAGGGACGGTCTTTCCAACAACGTGGTCTACGGCATTCTCAAGGAAGACCGGGGCCGTCTCTGGCTCAGCACCAACAGAGGATTGTCCCGTTTCGATCCTGAAACGGAAACCTTCAGAAATTTCGACAGCCGGGACGGCCTGCAGAGCAATGAGTTCAACACCGGTGCCTACTTTAAGACAGCCGGCGGAAAACTCTTCTTTGGAGGCATCAACGGATTCAACTGGTTTCATCCTGACAGCATCCGGGACAATCTCCATGTGCCTCCGGTTGTTTTTACCGATTTTCAGCTTTTTAATGAGAGTGTAATGCACGGCGTAGATTCTCCTTTAAAAACACCCGTTTCATCTGTCCGTGACATTAAATTGTCTCATAAGCAGAATGTCTTCTCTTTTCAATTCGCCGCTCTCGACTACACAGAATCCGACAAGAATCTCTACGCCTACAAACTGGAGGGTTTCGAAGATCACTGGAATGAGATCGGCACCCGGAGGTTCGTGACATTTACCAATCTTCCGGCTGGAGATTACACCCTCCGTGTCAGAGGATCGAACAACGCCGGCGTGTGGAACAGTGAGGGGGCGGCCATGCGAATCCTTATCACTCCACCTTGGTGGAGGACCATCTGGGCCTATCTCCTTTATATGCTTGCCGTGATAGGTATAATAGCATTGGTTTTCCGGTTTCAACTCTATCGCGAGCGCATGAAGAGCCAGATCCGGCTCGAGCGGATCGAAGCTGAGAAGCTGCAGGAGCTCGACCGGATGAAGTCCAGCTTCTTCGCCAATATCTCTCACGAGTTCAGAACGCCCCTGACGCTGATTCTGGGAAGTGCCGAACGTCTCTTACACGGTAATTTCAAGGGGACGCTGAAAGATCAGTCCTCACGAATCACCCGTAATGCACGGCGGCTGCTCACCCTGGTCAACGAGATTCTCGATCTGTCACGGCTGGAAGCCGGTAAACTGAAGCTTCAGGCCTCATGCGGTGATATCATCCCCATGCTGAAGGGGTTGCTCTTCTCGTTTGACTCATTGACCCGGAGCCGGGGAATCCGGTTAATTTTCAATTCGGAGTATGAATCGCTTCTTATTCAATACGATCCTCTGCAGATTGAGAAGATTTTCAGCAATCTGCTCTCCAATGCCGTTAAATTCACACCGGATAACGGTCAGGTTTTCATGACCGTCTCAGTCAATGAACATGTGGAGATCACGGTTCAGGATTCGGGACCGGGAATCGGCAAGGCGCATCTGCCCTATATTTTCAACCGCTTTTATCAGGTGGATGAGGCCTTCGGGAGTGAGCACCGCGGCACAGGCATCGGTCTGGCTTTGACCCGTGAGCTGGTGAAACTGCATGGTGGAGAGATTCGGGTGGAGAGTGAAATCGACAAGGGCGCGGCGTTTACGGTGAGACTGCCATTCTCTGAAGCGCTCACCCCCCCCTTCCTCCACCCTAAAGGAGTGAGGAAAGATGTTGCCCCTGATAACGAGCACATCAGTACTACAGGCGTTAAGGATATTGCGGGAACATCTCTTCAAAAAATGCAATCCACTTCCCCACCTTCAGGAGGGACTAAGGAGGGTGTTGAAACCGCCCAAAGTGAAGACGAAAACATACCCATCCTTCTCATCGTCGAAGACAGCGCAGACATGCGCACCTACATCCGTGAGATTCTGGAAGACGATTTCCGAATCACAGAAACCGCTGACGGAATCGAAGGATTTAATGCAGCCGTTGATCTCATCCCCGATCTCATTATCAGCGACATCATGATGCCTAAAATGGACGGGTATAAACTCTGTGAAAAGCTCAAATCCGACGAACGCACCAGCCACATCCCCGTGATTCTGCTCACGGCCAAATCATCGGGCGAGAGTAAAATCGAGGGGCTCACCCTGGGTGCCGATGACTATCTGGTCAAACCATTCAATTCAACTGAACTTCAGGTGAGGGTCAGAAATCTCATCGAGCAGCGCCGCAAACTCCGCGAGCGTTTCGCCCGCCAGATGGTGCTGCATCAGCATGACATGGATGTTCCCGCCCCCGATGAAGCCTTCATCGCCAGGATCATTGAGCTTCTCGAATCCCGCATGGAAGACGCCAATCTCTCGGTAGAGTGGTTCAGCAATGAAATGGGCTTCAGCCGCTCTCAGTTCTACCGCAAGATGCTGGCCGTTACAGGAAAGACGCCTAGCCAGTTCATCACCGTCATACGCCTGAAACGTGCTGCCGATCTGCTGAAGCAGGGGCAGTGCACCGTATCTGAAATCGCCTATCAGACCGGATTCAGCAGTCCGTCCTATTTTCATAAATGCTTCAGAGATCACTACGGTATGACGCCCACCAAGTATGCCGGAAGCGGATAACCAGAACAATGCCAAGATGACATGGTTGTTTGACAGGATGCATGTCTTTCAAATTATGCACAGCGGATACATTATGTGAAAAAGAGGCCGTCGTTTACAGCGATGGCCTCTTTTTATTTGAGTATGCAACATAAGTGGACAATTTTGAACCATAATTGATATGCTCCGCCCTCCTGGTCTTCTTACTTTTTACCATTCCAATTCATTCACCTATGGAAACATGAGATGGCATTATCTGTAAATAGCTCCAGTCTGACGCCTTTAGATAAAGCCTTTCTGAACCGGGCAACGCAGATTGCCGAGGCCTATCTGCATGACGTCGATTTTACGGTGGCTTCGTTCTGCCGCATGATGGGCTACAGCCGGTCGCAGACGTACCGGAGGGTGCGGGAACTCACCGGTCACTCTCCTAGCCGGTTCATCACTCGCAGGCGGCTGGAGAGAGCCGCACGCATGTTGAAAGAGGAGCCGCTGACCATCCGGGAGATCGCCGGAAAAGCGGGTTTTAAAAGCCGGTCCTATTTCGGGACCTGTTTTAAAGAGTATTATGGAGTGACTCCCGGGGAGTACAGATGAGAGACACGATTTCTGTATTACAAATGAGAATATCGAACCGCAGAACACCGAATTTTGAATATCGAAGGAATGCCGATTTCATGATTCGAAATTCGATATTCGATATTCATCTTTAAAGGAGATACAACCATGAAAATCAAACTCATCACACTCATGTTCATCATCACCGTAACAGCTCTTTTCGCCCAGGCCCCGGTGGTCTCCAACGTGCGCTTCGAGCAGCGCACCGACGGCAGCCTGATAGTCGATATCTACTTTGACCTTTCCGATGATGACGGCGAAACTAAAGAAATCGTCGTCGAAGCCTCAGCGGACAACGGCGCCACCTGGACCCTGGCCTGCACTAGCCTCACTGGAGATGTGGGGCAGGGCGTGGCCCTGGGCACAAGCAAACACGCAGTGTGGGACTTCTTTGCGGACAACCCCAACGTCAGCGGCGATGCCTACTTTGTGCGCGTCAATGCCCTTGAAACCGGCACCATGACCGACTATGATGGCAATGTCTACCAGACCGTCAAGATAGGCACCCAGTGGTGGATGGCGGAGAATCTCAAGGTGACCCACTATCGTGACGGCTTTGACATTCCCCATGTCATGGATCAAGCCGATTGGTCGAAGCTGACTATCGGCGCTTATTGCAATTATGATAATGATACAGATTATGTGAGCACCTATGGCCGCTTGTACACGTGGTATGCGGCGACTCATGCCCGTAATCTGGCTCCCGAGGGCTGGCATGTGCCCACTGAAGCCGAGTGGCTGACCATGATCAATTATCTTGGCGGAGAGGATGCGGTAGGTGAAAAGTTGGCCTCTGGCAGCAATTGGAGTGTAGACGTAACAAATGAAAGTGGTTTCACAGCGCTGGCTTGCGGTATACGAAATCCTATTGAGTTTTACGAATTATTCTTTTCAAGTTATTGGAGTTCTTTAGCGCTCGATAGCGACAACGGGAAATCAATGATTATTTCTCCTGAAAGGGGGATTTTATACGCTTCCTGCGGTTCTCAAACAAAAATTTATGGATATTCAGTACGATTGGTTAGGAATAATTGATTGTTGGATCCATGAGTGTATGGGGGTATTAAAATAGAATAGGTGGTAAAATGAGACATATCATGTTTTTTTCTATTATACTCATGCTAGCCATGAGGCCGCACCTATTGGCCGATACTGGTACAAGCCAGTCCGCGGCCGGAGCACTGACCGCCATGCCGCCAGCAGCGCCCGGTCTGACAAGCCCGGCCGACGGCGCATCGGCCGTTACTCTGCCCGCCGTGGTGGAGTGGGACTCGCTGGCCCATGCGACAACGTACACCCTTCAGGTATCTGACGCCGATGATTTCAGCAATCTGCTGGTCAACGAAAGCGGCCTCATAGACACCAGTTATTCGGTTTCCGGCCTCGCCCAGGGGGGCGCCTACTACTGGCATGTGTGCGCAGGCAACACAGCCGGAGATGGTGGCTTCTGCGAATATAACACGTTCACGGCCGAGGGGTCGCTGCCCGTTGAGCTCTCCTCCTTTTCGGCCGAACCCGTCTCCGCCGGTGTGCTGCTCAAGTGGACCACCCAGTCTGAAACCGACAACCTCGGCTTCATTCTCGAACGCCAGGTTGTAGAGACGTTGCATGCAACGTCCCCACAGTCCTGGGAAACCATCGCGTCATACCTGACTCACCCCGAACTTCGCGCCCATGGCAACACCTCCCAGCGCACCGACTATTCATTCATGGACGAGAATGTTCAGCCCGGCCAATCATACACCTACCGCCTCAGCGACGTGAACACCTCTGGTGAGGTCCATGTGTATGACGAGATTCAAATCACCCTGGCTGACGCGCCTGAAATGACTGCCATCGATCCGCCGTTCCCCAATCCCTTCAATCCGCAGACGAAGATCGAATATCATCTGGCTAAATCCGGTCCTGTGGAGATCATGGTCTATGACATTTTGGGCCGTAAGGTCAAATCCCTGCTCAATGAAACGCAGCGGGCGGGCAGCTACAATATCTGGTGGCACGGCAGGGATAATGCGGGCAGTCAGACATCAACCGGGACGTATCTGATTATGCTGAAAACCAAAGAGGTAGTGCGCACGCAAAAGGTGGTGATGGTGCGGTGAACTCAAATAAAGAAAGTACTTAAGTTTATCATCAATTTAAAGAGCAAAATTGCGGTGAATCCATTTAAAGCCACCCTTTTTTGAAAAGGCGGGGGCTTCTAATGTTCACGAATTAGATTTTACGGTGACCTCGTTCTGCCGCATGATGGGCTACAGCCGGTCGCAGATACACCGGAAGATTCACGGCCTCACAGGGTACACCATCAGCCGGTTTATCACACAAAAACGGCTGGCGCGCGCCGCCCGCATGTTGAAAGAGGAGCCGCTGACCATCAGGGAGATCGCCGGAAAAGCGGGTTTCAGAAGCCGGTCTTATTTCTGGACCTGTTTTAAAGAGGTTTATGGCATGACTCCCGGGGAGTACATATGTAAGAACTGGTTTCTATAAAACAAAAGCGAATCACGAACCGCAGAACACCAAATTTCGAATATCGAAGGAATGCCGACGCTCTACGGCGAGTAGCGGTGTGACTGCAGAACATTGTGGAGGCTATTCGCAAAAGCTAAGGAGACGGCCTATGAATAGTAGTTTACCAGGTAGCAGGCATTCAATGTAAGCCTGCAAAAGTTGTCATAACTACTGCAGAATAGTAGTTAATCTTCAGCACGGGCAATTGAAAGCTCAAGCATGGAACAGTCAAAAAGAAGGAGATTTGATCATGGCAGACAGTAAATTCGGACCCTCTGGGGGAGTAGGAGGCAGTAGCTTCGATGCACCAAAACCCAGTGGTGATTTGACATGGCGTATTCGTGAGTTCAATATGCGTTCAGCAAGTCGAATTGACCAGATACAGGTTGAATGGGCAAACAGTGCGGGTGATATCAAAGATTCTCACAAATTCGGAGGGGAAGGTGGGACTGATGGCGAATTCGATATCGCTAATAATGACTATTTAACAAAGATAGATGGAACTGTAGGAGATATCCAACGTTCAACTAGACTTTTTTCTCTTCAATTTACAACAAAGAATGGTAGTACGTCTGATATATTTGGCACAAGAGGAGTACGAGAGTTTTGTCCGTTCTGGTAGAGTGGGCTCCACCCCTTCATGCGTCTGCGTACACCATTCAGGTTTCAGAAACTGATCCAATTTTGTGACCTGTTTTAAGACGGTCTATGGCGTGACGCCGCCAAGCTATGTGAGCATACTATTTCAAACCACAAAATAAAGGAGGAAACATGGCAGACAGTGACTCTTATGTTGGCACAATAACTCTCTGGGCGGGGAGACGGGCGCCTGAGAACTGGATGTATTGTGAAGGTAAATTGTTACAGATCCATGACTATGCGGAACTGTATGCAGTCATTGGAACCCAGTTTGGGGGCGGAGGCGTGATCGATTTTGCTTTGCCCGATTTCAGGGGAAGGGCCTGCATAGGCGCAGGAGCGAACTATACGCCCGGCGGTTTTTTTGGCTTTGAGACCGTTGAACTCACAAAAATCCATAATCCGGTGCATCATCACCCCTGTGCTTGTGATACGGTTGAAGTAGCTACGGAAATGAGCCCAGAAAACCACTACTTTGCTATTGATGGCAAAGATATGGGTAGTAGGCAAAGAAAAAATTACAGTCCTGCAGCAAAAAACATCATGGGCCCGAATATGATTTCGCTGGAAGGCAAGGGCCACCCCCATAACAACATGCAGTCTTTTCAGGTGCTGGATTTTATTATCTGCGTCAAAGGGGCCTACCCGCCCCCGGGTCAGGACAATCAGGAAGATAATCAAGGTCAGGAGGCATAATGGCTGGAAAAAACAGTTATATCGGGTCTGTGGCTCTCTTTGCCGGACAAACACCGCCGGACAATTGGGCCTTTTGTGATGGAAGATTATTAAAGGTTACAGAATATGGACAACTGTACAGTGTGCTTGGCGCCACCTATGGAGGAGACGGATTCACTACCTTTGGCTTGCCGGATCTGCGAGGCCGCGTGCCCATTGGTGAGGGACAGGGTAAAGGTTTAAGCAGGCGATATGCAGGCGCCAAAGGCGGAGATGAGGCTGTTGGCCTGAATGGCAATCAGATGCCGCCTCATCAACATGAAGTGGGGTGTCATGATAAGCCTGGAATTGAAATAAGTGTGTCTCCTCAAAATAGTGTGCCCGGGCCCAATGAAAAGACTTCTATAGAAAATTTTGGAACTACTCCTGTGGCACATGGGCCTGAAATGGGTGAAGAAATGATACAGTTGGCTGGAAAGGGGGCAAAACACTCCAACATGCAGCCTTTTATTGCCATAAACCATATTATTTGCATGAAAGGGCTTTATCCTGGTGATGAAGTCTCAACAACCTAGAGGAGCAGACATGGCATCTAAAGAAAGCTTTACGGGTTCAATCACGATTTTTGGGGGTGATTTTAGGCGAATTCCGACCAATTGGGCGCACTGTCTCGGAAACGAATTGCCCAGAAAGGAATATGCGGAACTGTTTGAAGTGATAGGAACGCAGTTTGGTGCGCCAACAGCCGACACTTTCAAGCTTCCAAATATACAAGACCGTCTGGTTATCGGCACAGGAAGAGGCCCGGGATTAACTGCCAGAAATCAGGGTGATGTAGGGGGGCAGAAAAAGGTAGAGTTAGAGGCAGATCACCTTCCTGCCCATAAACATAGGGTTTATTGCTTCCCGAATCCGATAGATATTTTCTGGAAGAAAACACCAGGTTCTTATTATCCGGCGCCCAATAATGATAATTTTACGAACTATGGCACAGGCCATGAAGGGCGGATGAATGAGACCATGATCACCAATTTAACTCAACCCCAGTCCCATGAAAACCGGCAGCCGTATTATGCCGCATTTTATATCATCTGCGTAAAGGGCATCAACCCCTATGGCTAGGCCAGTAAGGAGGGTAGTGATGAGGCGAGAAACCAAGAGTAAGGGCGTTATCTTTATAGTACTGTTTGTTTTACTCAAGGTCTGTCCCGGGCAATGTCAGGATTTGATTGTTGAAGGCAGTGATCATCCTGCGGGTGCCAACGGACTTTACCACCCTGCCGGTCAAGTTTACGGTTACAATTACTGGGAGCATGATCTTGGCGGGTATTATCTCTACAATGACTCCTTTGGCAATGTACGATATTGGTTTGTAGATAATAATACGTCCGACATTTTTTTCCATTTTTGGTATGAAAGTGAGGCTGCCATCCCTCCAACATCTGGATATAATGGTGCGTTCAGTGATCTTGCCGATGGCGTTGGTACTATTCTCATCACCTTTCTGCCGGAGATAGAGGTCAAGGGCAATGGCGTGATCATTGCCCATACAGACACAGAGCCAGATATAAGCGATGATACAGATTTTGGTACTGCTGCTGTCAATGGCGGGTCGGTCATACGGACCTATACGCTCCATAATCTGGGTTATGCGGCCCTCCATTTAACAGGCACGCCCAGAGTGAATGTCACTGGAGATCATGCAGGTGATTTTCCTGTGACAACGCAGCCCCCATCCGAGGTGGCGGCTGAGGGTAGCAGCACCTTTGTGATTACTTTTGATCCGTCTTCCCCGGGAGTGCGCACGGCCACAGTCTCCATCATCAATGACGACAGTGATGAATCGCCTTTTACCTTTGCCATTCAGGGAACAGGCACTGTGCCAGAGATGGATGTGGAGGGAAAAGGGCAGGCCATTGTGTGCGGAGATGATACGCCGTCCACTACAGATGATACGGATTTTGGGGCTGTAGATATCAGTGACGGCACTGTTGTGAAGACCTTTACAGTTAGTAATACAGGGGATGCTGACTTACAGCTTACCGGGACGCCGCGAGTGGCCATTACAGGAGACGGGGCTGCCGATTTTACTGTAGAGATTCAGCCGGACGAATGGATTACGGTTAGCAGCTCTATTACATTTTATGTGGAATTTGATCCGTCTGTAACAGGCACCCGCACAGCAACCCTATCCATTGACAATACAGACAGTGATGAAAATCCTTACACCTTTGTGATTGAGGGAGAAGGCGAGGACAATAGCTTGCCCGTTGAGCTGCATTCTCTGGCAGCAGTATTGAGTGGCAAGGGTGTGGAAATCAGCTGGGTCACGGAGTCAGAAACCGCTAACCTGGGCTTCATCCTCGAACGCCGTCCCGAAGGATTGTGCCAATGGAGTCGCGTTGCCTCGTACGAAACCCACTCGGAACTGACCGGCCGGGGCAACACCTCCCAGCGCACCGACTACGCCTTCACCGACGAATCCGTACAACCCGGCCAGTCCTGCGCCTACCGCCTTAGCGATGTCAACACCGCCGGCGAGGTTCATGTCTGTGACGAGATTCACATCACCCTGCCCGGAGCGCCCGCTGTAACCGCCATTGAGCCCCCCTACCCCAACCCATTCAACCCGGAAACGAAGATTAATTATCAACTGGCAGAGGCCGGGCCGGTGGAGATCAACGTCTATGATATGCTGGGGCGCAAAGTGCTAACGCTAGTCAATGAAGATCAATCAGCGGGAAGTTATAATGTGTACTGGCATGGGGATGATGCGTCCGGAAGCAAAGTGGCCACGGGGACGTATCTGGTCGTGCTGAAGACACAGCAAGGAGTGCGTACGCAGAAAGTGGTGATGCTGCGGTAAAGAGCAAGGATGAAGTACAAAGTAAAAAAGAAAAACAGCGAATATCCAATATCGAGACAGCTCTTACTTCTACATTCAAAATTTGGAGTTCGATATTGGATATTCATCTTTAAACTGGTTCCCAAACTCCAAATTTGGGAACCAGTAATCATTATCTATTGCTCTGCAAAGACTTTTAGTCTACAAAAAATCAATGTCATCTACTCATACTTTAAACTTCTGGCAGGATTTGCCAGAGCCGCTTTTACTGCCTGAATTGCGACGGTCAAGATTGCGATAACCAGGGTCAGCAGGCCTGCAGCCAAAAACACCCAGATCTCCAAATCAACTCTAAAGGCAAAACCATCAAGCCATTTTCTCATTAAATACCAAGCCAATGGAAATGAAATTACAGAGGCAACAACAACCCACTTTGTAAATGACCTTGATAACAAGAGAATGACGCTGCCCACAGAAGCACCTAAAACCTTGCGGATACCAATTTCCTTGGTTTTCTGCTCAGCTGTAAATGCAGCCAGTCCAAGCAGCCCCAGACAACCAATAATAATGGCCATGGAAGCTGCAATTGTAAACAGTCGCCCGCTTCTCATCTCAACACGGTAGACTGAATCAAAGCTGTCATCCATAAATGAATACTCAAAAGGTTGATTAGGAGCCAACTCATCCCACAAAGCCCTTATTTTATCTACAAGATCCGGTATATTATTAGTTTTCATTTTGATTGCAAGATACCCATTTGACTCATTTAAAAACATTACCATAGGTTCAACCTGATTTCTTAATGACTGAAAATGAAAATCTTTTACAACACCAATAACCGTAAATATAGCTTGTTTAGGAGGGTTGAATGAGATAAAAGTACCAAGTTTTTTGCCAATAGGATCATGCCACTCAAAATGACGTACAGCACTTTCATTCATAATCACCGAGGCCGAATCACTGGCCATTCGTTTATTGAAATTGCGTCCTTTAATAATCTCTATATTCAAAGTGGCAAAATAATCGGTATCAATCTGCCAAATTTGAATTGGTGTAGTCTTGGAATCAGTTTGCCCTTCCGGAAATACAGCACTGGAACTGCGTGATGAGGGTACTGGTAAAAAACTTGTCATGGTTGCATTCTCAACCCCGGAGTATTCTAATATTGCCTCTTTAAAGGTTTGAGTCTGAGCATTAAGTATATAGGCATCCTTGATAAGCAGCACCTGCTCTTTATCATAACCAATATTTTTATTTTGAATAAAATTGAGTTGTCTATATACAATAAAAGTACTTATCATAAGGACTATAGCTAAGGTAAACTGAAAAACAACCAGAATGCTGCGAAGTGCCCTGCCTCTTCCATGAGATTGAGTTCTCTCTTTGAGTATAGACAAAGGACTAAATGAGGAGAGAAAAAATGCAGGGTAGAGGCCGGCTCCCAATCCCGTAAATAGGAAGATTGAAATAAAGGCAAGTAAAATAGTTGGCTGCAGCAATAGTGCTATATCAAGTGCCTTTCCAGAAATATTATTAAATTGAGGCAAAGCTGCTGCGGCTAAACCAATAGCAATAAAAAGAGCAAGTATGCTGATAATCAATGATTCAGTTAAAAACTGGGCAATAAGCTGTAAGCGTGTTGATCCTACAACTTTTCGTAAGCCTACTTCCATAGCCCGCTTGGTGGAGCGTGCTGTGGCAAGATTCATAAAATTGACACAAGCAATAATTAAAATGAAAATAGCAACTGCCGAGAAGATGGTAACATAGCGAATATCTCCCTGGGGTGCAATATCTGCATCAACATTTGAATACAAATGTATAGTTTTTAAGGGTTTCAAATAAAAATCAAGTCGATTACCAACTGATAAAACCTCATCCATAGATTTTCCCATGAATTGCTGAAACTCCGGTCCAAAATATTTTTGTATCATCTGAGGGAATTTATCAGTCAGTGCCTGGACGTCAACATTTTTCTTAAGTAATACGTAGGTATAATAATTAAAACTCAGCCATATTGGCACATTGGGCAACGTATTAAAGGAAGCCAGGAAATCAAACTGCATATGTGAGTTATCAGGAAAATCTTTGAAAACACCAGTTACTCGCAAGTCCATATCATTATCAAAATTTATTGTTTTTCCAATGGGATCTTCCTGACCAAAATATTTATCTGCCATAGCCTCAGAAATAGCAACTGATGATGGATACACCAGTGCTGCCTGTGGATCACCTAGAATAAGTGGAAATGAAAAAACGTCAAAAATTGAATTATCCACAAAAGCTATTCTATTTTCCTTGAAAATCTTATTTTCATAACGTACAAATGTAGTACCATAAGTCCTGAACCTGACAGCAGATTCTACCTCAGGAAAATCATCTACCATTGCGGGTCCTGCAGGCATACCGCTTACTGCAAACTCTCCATCAATCCCTCCAAACCTTATACTACCCTGTAAACGATAGATTCGATCTGCATTCTCATGGAAATTGTCAAAACTAAGTTCATGCTGAACATAAAGAGCAATAAGCAGACAGCAGGCCATTCCAATTGAAAGGCCAATGAGGTTTAAGATAAAATAACCTTTTTGTTTGCGAAGATTTCTAATGGCAACTTTAATATAATTTTTTATCATGGTATGACTCCAATATATAAATGAGCTTGCAAAGCCGGGGATGGATTCAAAAGACTGTCTCCAATACCATATTCTGGCTTGTGAAACCTTCTCATTCTCAACTATCTCATAGAACAGCTCTTCAAAATCTCCCAATACCGCTATCCGATTATGCTCCCTGCTGGTTTTAGACAAGATCCACTGAGCTATTTTTGGTGGATGATTCATATATAACTCTACTTAGTTTGCATGGAAAAGCCGGGATCAGGCAGATCCTGCCACATAGACTCATGCATATTTTTCAGTTTCACCAGTGCCTCATAACCATCTCTGGTTAAAGCGAAATATTTCTTACTGCGCCCTCCCCGCTCAGGAGTGGGATCAGCCTGCACTGAAGAGAGCATTCCCCACAGAGATAAGCGGTCAAGAGCATCATATATTGCACCCACAGACCAGCGGGCCTGACTCATTTCCATTACAT
The DNA here is from genome assembly GCA_023139105.1 of bacterium. Taxonomy (GTDB): domain Bacteria; phylum Zhuqueibacterota; class QNDG01; order QNDG01; family JAGLOF01; genus JAGLOF01. Next base: position 3,150 of record JAGLOF010000034.1, on the reverse strand, counting down.
ATTTCCTGATAGTTACTCCGTAGGCATCCGGTTGAAGTCGCCATGCCGCCAATAGTACTAATTCTTCAGGACGGGTTAACACTTTCACTAATCTTTACCTCCATTTTTTCGAAATTCCGAATAAACTACGCAAAAAAAATCCGGACATTAAAACAGCTATTTGTTCAGATATACGAATAAATAAAAGACAAAGTTTCAATAAAAAAGACAGACCCGGAGGTCTGTCTTTTTAAAACTATATCTAATGCTTATTACATTCTTTGTGTAGGGTCTCTACCCATTACCGAATGTCGCTCCAACGCTGAATCAATAACTTCTATTTCCACCATTCCACGTAGTATTTTATCTCCATTATTCGTCTGAATTTTAATATACACAGCAAGAGCTAATGTTCCTTGAATATCTGCACTCTTCAGTTGCAAACGGATTGCCTGAGCTTCAACTGGACGTGTTGAAGAAGCATCAATCATTCTTATTGGATATCTGGCAGAAGATAATGGGCCAAGTTCAGCAGCACCCGGCATCAAAGTTGTTATAAGTGTCCAGACTGGTTGCATATTATCAGGTAAAATATATAGATTGCCAGAAGTATCCGCTGCCCTGACATCCAGATCCATATATTGATTCTGGGATAATTTTAGTAAAGCCTGTTCTGTCTTACTCTTTGGACCATCTACTATCACTAATTTGGCAAGTGCTCCATAATCAAAGTTCAAACCAGTCCTGATCTCTATCAAATTCTGGTATGATATACTTGAAGAACCGGCACAACCCACTAGCAAACTGAGACAGACAATTATTAAAGCACAGGTAGTGAATAATTTCATATATCCTCCTTTATAAATTAGCTCTTTTCAAGCAATTAATAATACGAAAAAACAAAAATAAACCCTACCCTTTACACGATCAATCAGTGAATCAAACTAAAAAGCCTGCGCCAACGTACTTTCTCAGGTAATCTGTACAAAGGTTTATCTTTATTCAAAATGTAAGAACTTAATTGGATTGGCACGTGCAGTGCGTACAGCATGAAAACCAACAGTTGCCAGAGCAATAAACATGGTCAGGACTCCGGCAAACAGGAAAGGCTTTAAACCAAGATGTACCTGATATGCAAAGCCCTGTAGCCATCGATGCATAATAGTCCACCCCAGAGGTAAGGCCAGTGCATAGGCAATTGCTACAAGAAAAATCATATTGCGACATAGTAAGGCTATCAATGAAACTTCCGATGCGCCCATTATTTTTCTTATCCCTATCTCTTTGGTCCGCCTATGAGCAGAATGGGCAGCAAGACTGAACAATCCCATGGCAGCAATAAAAACAAGTAATATCGTTATAAAAAATATTGCGTTCTCAATTTGACTTTCAGCTTGATATAGTTTCTCAAATTGACTGTCAAAAAAGAAATAGTTAAAAGGTCTACCAGGTAACAATTGCTCCCATCTTGCCTGAATAGATTTTAAAGCAGTCTGCAAACTACCTTCAGCCAATTTAAATGTCAGGAACTCCATTTCATCAGGATTAATATTAATCACCAGGGGAACGATAGAATTATGCAAAGATTCAAAATGGAAATCCTCAACAACGCCTATTACCTGCCCCGGGACATATGATGCCTTCATCAATCCTTTATTGGAAAGCATAAAGGGCTGCCCTACCGCTTCTTTCCAGCCCAATGATCTTGCAGCAACCTCATTGATCAGGTAGGAGCGACGGGCATCATGTTGCTGACCCTCTGCAAAGCCTCGACCTTTGACCACTTTAATCCCGAATGTCTCAAAAAATCCGGGATCAACGGAAATTTGACGCATCTTAGGTGGCTTTTCCATATCTGCACCTTCATACCAGATTCCATGCGAATATCTAATATTTGAAGGCAGTGAAGACACGGCACCCGCTGACATTACATTGGATTCCTTTGATAATTCATCCCTCAGTAATTGCCACTTCTGCCTGCTCTCATGATCTTTCAAGGGCAGAACAATAATGCGATCTTTTTTTAAACCAAGTCCCCTATTATGCATGAACTGCATCTGCTGAACTACCACGATGCTCATAAAAATAAAGGTAATACCCATTGTAAACTGGAAAACAACCAAAGTATTTCTGAATTTTGTCCCGCCTCCACTACTGTTTCCTTTTTTCATTGTCTTTATTGGATGTAGGCGGGAGATAAAAAATGCCGGATACAATCCTGAAGCCAGGCCAATTATTCCAACAATCCCTACACAAATCAGGTAAAGAATGACATTATCCATAGTCATCAATACCATCTGCCGTTGAACCAATGAATTAAAAAATGGTAAAATCAATTCTACCAATAATACTGCAAACGGTAAAGCCAAAAACACTAAAGTCATGGATTCTATTACAAACTGTAGCACTAATTGATTTACCTGGGCACCCAATGTTTTCCTTATACCTACTTCCTTCATGCGTAGAACTGCTTGTGCTGTGGCAAGATTAACGTAATTAACAGTAGCAATAGTCAATAACACTACTGCTAAAATGCTAAATAATACTATATTTTGCATTGAGCCATTTGGCTGCATTTCAGCATCCAAGTGTGAGTGTAAGTGTATAGAGGTAAGCGGCTGCATCTCAAAACTGACAGCAAATCTCCTGTCAGGGGCAACACGATGATACGCTGATGAGATAAGGGCCGTTGCCTCTTTTGGCGTTACCCCTTTACGCAATTTAATATAAGTATGTGCTGACGTCTGCCAGGTATCTGCAAATGGTGACCAATAAAGTTTATCTCCGCAATCAATGGGAACCAGCATATTCCAGGAAAAATGAGATGTGGACGGAGGATTAGCTATTACAGCACTCACTGTGAATGCATTAGGGCCAAAATTTTTGATTGTCAGAATTCTCCCAATAGGATTAATAGTTCCAAAGAATTTTTCTGCTGTCTCCTCTGTTAAAACAATGCTATTCAATTCAGACAGAGCTTGTTCTGCACTTCCATAAATGAACCGATGTGTGAACATTGAAAAATAATTTGGATCGGCCAAGTAAAATGATTGTTCATAAAAAGAATCATCGCCTGATTCAAACAAGGCCGCCTCTCTCCAACCGTAGGAGTACAACCTTGTAACAGATTCAACTATCGCTACTTCAGCTTTGATGATATTTGTCAGAGCT
>JAGLOF010000033.1 GCA_023139105.1 bacterium | reverse complement strand
ACAATGCTCCTGCTCTTCAGGCAGGACAGGGCAGCTTCGTGCATATCCGTGTTTTTCGTGGACAATGCTCCTGCTCTTCAGGCAGGGCAGGGCGGCTTCGTGTATCTCCGTATATTTCGTGGACAAATGCTCCTGCTCTTCTTTCATTTTAAATTTTATATCCCTACGTATCTGTGATAAGCTGTGGCAAAATTTAGTATTTACCCACACGATTCAACAGACCCATAAATAGACCTTCATTCCACAATAAGAAAATCCATGCGCCGCAGTGTCAGATCCACCCTGGCCACCTTCACTTTAAGCTGTTGCCCAAGGCGATAACTTTTCCCTGCACCTCTACCGACTAATTTCAGCCTCACTTCATCAAATTCATAGTAATCATCTTTAAGATCACTCATTCGAACCAAACCCTCAACAAGGTTCTCCGGGATCTCCACAAACAGGCCAAAACTTGTAACACCAGAGACAATGCCATTAAACTCATCGCCTAAATGCCGAGTCATGTACCTTAGCTGCATTAGTTTGACAGCTTCGCGTTCTGCCCGTTCTGCTTTAATTTCATTCTGCGTACTACTGCGGCTGATTTCATTCAGTGTTCGGATCTGCCTGGGCGTATTTTCATCATTAAGATAGGCCTTCAAAAGCCGGTGAACTACTAAATCAGGATAGCGACGTATTGGAGAAGTAAAATGCACATAATGTTTAAAGGCTAATCCAAAATGACCAATGTTCTGCGTATCATATTGAGCTTTCATCATTGTACGTAATGCCTGATCTTCAATAACAGTTTCATAGGGAGAGCCTTTAATCTCAGCTAAAAATTTTTGAAAACGTTTAGGCGTCACCTTCTTGCCGGGATCAAACTTATGGCCCATTGCCCTTGTAAAATTGACAAAATTATTTAACTTGTCACCACCGGGCTGCTCATGTACTCTGTAGATTAAAGGTAATTTCTTTTCTGTAGATTGACGCAGACGATTAACGCCCTCTGGCACCACGCGATTGGCCAGTAACATAAAAGCCTCTACAAGCCTGTGGCTCTCCAGCCGTGCACGTACACCCAGCTCAGCAACGCTGCCATCATCATTCAGAACTATTTTAGCCTCCGGTGCATCAAAATCAATAGTACCCGAAGCCTGCCAACGCTCTTTCAGTAATACACTCACTGTCCGCAAATCAACGAGCATCTGTTGCATTTCTTCAGAAAAACCATGATTTCCTCTGCCATCAAAGAAGTCCTGCACGTCTGCATAAGTAAGACGATGCCGGCTGCGGATTACAGTTTCATGGAAACTGGCATCTATAACACGTCCATCTTCTTCAAGGTTAATAATAACACTCATTGCCAGCCTGTCTTCATTAGGAACAAGGCTGCAAAGCCGGGACGATAAAGCCTCAGGCAGCATAGGAAGAGCCCTGTCCGGAAGATAGACTGAGTTGCCCCGAGCCAACGCCTCTTTGTCCGTAGCAGAACCAATGGGCACAAAGGCTGAGACATCGGCAATATGCACTCCCACACGCCATGTATTGCCTCTGCGTTCAATATCTATGGCATCATCATAATCTTTGGCGTCATCAGGGTCTATAGTGATAACAGGACGGCCTCTAAAATCCTCTCTGGACTCTATCATAGAATCAGAAATAACCTCAGGCCAGGCTGAAGCCTCTTCTTCCACTAATTCCGGAAATTTCAAGGGAAGATTGAACTCATGAATTATACTGAGTATATCTGTATCTCCCTGTCCCGGCGTGCCAATATTTGCAATAATTTCACCTTCGGGATTTTGTCGCGCATCACCCCATTTGGTTATACGAACTTGAACCTTATTTCCGGGAACACCATCACCACGGGCATCATCCGGAATAAATATCTCATCAGCTATACGTTTATCATCAGGTATAATGTAAGCATAATGACCCGCTGTCTTAAACAGACCAACTAATTTTTCACGAGCACGTTGTTTTACACTTACTACCCGTCCCTCCGGAGACCGGCCAGGCTCCTGTGCATATATCTCAACGACAACACGATCTTCATGTATAGCATCACGCACATTACGTTTATTAATAAATACCGAATCTCCTCCATCTTCACGGTCAACAAAGCCATAGCCCTGCCCGGTCATACGGAGAATACCCTCAATGTTCTCAATCTTGAAAGCCTTGCCGTAGCGACCGCCTTTATGCCTGGCAATCACCCCTTCATCTGCCAGTGCCTTCACCCGGTGCTTAAACCTGCCGTATTCATTGTTGTGAATACCCATTTCCCTGGCAAGCGGACGGGAACGGTAGAGTTGATTGGGATTCTTATTGAAAAAATCAATTAAATTTTTATCCAACGCTAATTGAGACATTACACCCTCTCTTTGTTTGTATTGATTTAATATCAATACTTTTACCCTGTAAATGCAAGTAAGAGTTATAAATCCGCAGACAACTCAGATCTCCACAGATGAATACAGCATGTTGATGTGATGTTATTAATCCATAAAATATCCGGAAGCACCAATGTTTTTTTACTCTCAACGCATCGCGGCAGCCTCCTCAAGCATCAGCGGGAACTGCAGGTCACACAACTCAGTGCAAGGAGATTGCCACGGCACAGAACGCCTCGCAATGACACATACGGTCTTAACGCTGTCTCTGCCAGGGAGGAATTTTCTGTCTCCCAAGGTCGAATGCTCTTTTTTTTATAATTTTTTCTATTTACCTTATTCAATAAAAATAAAGGAGATCATGCCTTGTTTAACAAACCTGCATTATTCACAGAATTCCCGGCACTTGCCAATACATTACCTTACATACATCTGGGCATATTCCCTACACCTGTCATCAAGCTATCTGATCTGGGAAAATCATTAACATTCCAAAATCTTTATATGAAATGCGATAACATATCAGCAATACAGTATGGTGGTAATAAAATTCGTAAACTTGAATTTCTACTGGCAGATGCACTTAAACACCACAAGAAGTCTGTACTGACATTTGGCGCTGTCGGATCCAATCATGCACTAGCCACATCATTATATGCCCGAAAACTGGGGATACATCCGATAGTTCACCTGTACCCTCAACCAGTCTCTGATAAAGTTTGTCAAACACTTCGTCATCATATACTGAACAAAACTGAAATTCATCAATATTCGGATTACTCGAATATAAAAAACAGAACACGTTACCGCATCCTCTGTGAGCTTTTCAAACGGGGCAAAAAACCTGCAATTATTCCTTCAGGAGGGACAACAGCATTAGGAGCATGCGGATTTGTGTCTGCTGCGTTTGAACTGAAAGAACAAATTGAACAGGACTTGCTGCCTAAACCTGATGTTATTTTTCTTCCTCTGGGCACAATGGGTACTGCTGCCGGTTTGGCCGTTGGCCTGAAAGCCGCCGGATTAAAAACCAAGATACACGCTGTACGTGTTGTTCCGGATACAATGGCAAATAATGACACATTTGCAAATCTATACAGACAAATCGTTCAATTTTTAAATAAAACCGATCCGTCCTTCCCTTCTGTTCAGCTGGAAAATGAAGTGTATATAGATAATAATGAATATGGAGACGGCTACGCAGAACCCACAGAAAGTGGGATACAGGCAGTTGAACTAATAAAAGACATCCATGAAATACATCTGGAGACAACATATACAGGCAAGGCTCTGGCAGCACTAATTAGCAATACCAAAAAATTAAAAACTAAAACAATACTATTCTGGAATACCTACAACAGTCAACCTGCTCCGGAAGAAATAAAAAAACTGTCCATTTGCTCACTACCGGAAGGGCTGCATGGTTATTTTGAATAAAAATATGTTAGGCCTCCTGCTGTAATCTATACTCTTTAATTAATAAAAGAGAAGAAGACATCCAGATAAATATTGCTCCTAGACCAACCAGAATAAGCACAGCGGTTAATGTAGACAGTTCTGTTGTCTGAATTACCATATTAAAGAGATTTCGCGCTCCACCTTGATCAACTTTCTGAAGTGGTGGTGATAATATATGAAGATAATGCGCAACTGTTACAAGTTTTACATTACCAGGAAAAAAGGCAACACTGTTTTCCCAACCAAAGGTAAGAATCAAACCTGCAAGCACCGGACGCCGAACAACTCCTCCCAATAAGGTAAACAGAGGAATATACACTGCCAGGCCTATTAGTAAAACACCACCGCTCTGGAGAAGCTGTCCAAAAGAAGCAGAAACATTCTCAACACCTCCGCCCAACATCATGACAACATATGTCAGAAGCAACGAGGAAAACATCAATACTCCGGCCGTCATCCATCCTGCCACCAACTTAGAGAGTACAATCCACCGTCGTTCCAGAGGCCTGGTCAGAAGGTATGGCAGTGTTCTGTCTTCAACTTCATCACCAATTACAGCAGATCCTATAAAGACAGATACCAAGGGCAGTAAGAAGTGAAGATACAGCCAAAAGTTGATCTGAGGGAAAAGCTCCGGCAGTTCAATACCCTCTTTTGACAGTATGGGCCTGAATAAAAAAAGCAGAACGGCAACTGCCAGAGGAATCAGGCAGATCAAGCCCATCCACAATGTACGGCGGCTGTGGATTCCATTTTTAAGAAAAAATTGGATGAGAAATCTCATTACTACCTCACCAGATATTCAAAGACCGCCTCTAAATTTTCATCAGGCGACCATAATGATTCTATACGCACCCCGGCATTAAGTGCCAGATCCGGCAGCCGGGCATGAAAAACCTCAGGATTATTCGTCTCAACTGTCACTTGATTCCGCTCCCGGTCAAGATCTATACTAAGCACATCTTCAAACTCCATTAGTCTGGCTGTCAGAAGTTTAACCTGATCACAACGGATACTCACTTGTAACGGATGTTCATCAATCAGTCGACGGATTTCATATATATTCCCTTCGGCCAGAAGACGCCCATGATTGATAAGCAAAATAGTATCTGTCATCTCCTCAACTTCATGCAGTACATGGCTGGAGACTATTACTGTTTTGCCTTGGTTCCCCATCTCTTTAACCAGTGCAATAGTATTACGGCGCGCTACAGGATCCATGCCGTTAAGTGGTTCATCCAAAAGTAGAACAGGAGGGTCATGGGCAATAGCCTGGGCAAGTTTAATACGCTGCCGCATGCCTTTTGAATATCCTCCAATACGTTTATTCATTGCCTCTTCCATTCCTACAACGGCAATGGCCTTTTCTGTTCTGCTACATGCATCAACATGTGAAAGATCATGCATGCGCATGAGAGAATATACAAATTCATAGCCCGTATGATAACTCCAGAAGGCATCCATTTCCGGACAATAGCCTACATTGCCAATCATGCGGAAATTATTCCATACAGGTTCTCCGCCAATGGATGCTGTGCCTTTACTGGGTTTCAACTGACCGGTCATCAAACGGATGAGCGTTGTCTTGCCTGCACCATTTGGCCCCAAAAATCCCGTTACACCAGGTCCAAGATTAAAATTTAAATTATTGACACCAATGACCTGGCCATACCATTTGGAGAGATTCATTGCCTCAATTCTCATCCTACTACCTCCGTGGGACGAACCCGCCATCTAATGACAAATAGTGCCAACACTGTTATACATATTATGAGTATTGCTCCCAGCCATACAGAAAAATCATATGGTAATCGCTGCCCGAAAACAGCAGCCATTATCTGGCGTGTCACAGCCTGCAAAGAAAACAGTCCAATAGAGGGTATTCGCGAAAGAATTGCCCTGATCAATTCAGGAAAGAGAAAAACACCAAATGATAAAATTGCCGCTGTGCGTGTCGATCTGGAAATGGCTGATAGAGCCAACACAACAGTTCCCCACGTAGAGATCAGGATAATTACAGCCGCCAGCATAGATAATGGCACCCACCAGAACTGACTGAATACAGAAGAATCTTTACCAAGCATTACAGCGGTCAGGAATAAAAGCCAACCCGGTATTAATGTAACCAGAATGCCGTAACCGGCCATCACACTGAATTTACCCAGGATATAATCCCAAAAATTAACAGGTTTGGAGAAATATATTGAAAGAGCCTTAAATTTTCGATCATTTGCAATAAGACCTGCTCCGGCAAAAATCATTATTATTATAAACCAGAAAATCTGTCCTTTAATGAAACTAAGGAAGAATCCAGCATTTATATCAAACATCCCGGCATTGGGCAATGCCTTGGACAGGCTGCCCGTACGACTCACCAGATAGATCTGAACCGCACGTACTACAAAATTTAAATTTGCCATAACCAGAAATAGTATCATACTACGCTTCCATAAAAGGCGGAATCCGGTCTTTGCAATTACCCAGCCCGTTTTAGGATGTGTCACCGTATGACCGTGCCACGGACGGTAGGTTTCCTCATAAATTGGCATGCTCATCCCCTATCATTTTCACAAAAACATCTTCAAGACTCTGCACACTTGGTACCAGCTTCCTTAATGTGGCACCGGAATCTTTTGCGGCAATCAATACTATTTGAGTATCAGCACCATCGGGAAGCGAGACATCCATCAAGTGTTTACCATTGGGTTCTATCTGACAACCGGCTTGTTTAAGTTTTTTTTCAAAACTATCACGATTGCCTTCAACGCGTACTGTATAAGTACCCGAGTAACTGCCCTGTAGATTTTTAATAGATTCTTCCTTGATCAATTTTCCCCGATGTATAATCACCGCACGCTCACACGTTCTCTCCACATCAATCAATATATGAGTGGCCAGAACGATTGACATTGTGCCACGGGAGGAAATTGTCTGTATGAGTTCAAGCATCTCCTGCCGGCCTTTGGGATCCATGCCGCTGGTAGGTTCATCAAGAAAGAGAAGTTTGGGATCATGCACTAATGCCTGTGCCATTTTAATACGTTGGCGCATCCCTGAAGAATATGATTCTACTTTGCGGTAACGCGCTTCGCCAAGACCAACCATAAAGAGCACCTCGTGGCCCCGCTGAATTGCATCCTGACCGCTCATACCGCATAATTCACCTGCATACTGTACCATTCCTATGCCCGTCAAACCTGGAATCAGACAATCGTCTTCCGGCATATAACCAATCATCTGCCGGATAGCCTTCCGCTCCGAAGCCACATCTCTACCTAAAATAGTAGCCCTACCGCCGGCCAAAGGTACTAAACCGAGAAGGCCTTTGATAAGACTGGATTTACCTGCACCATTTGCCCCTAAAAGGCCTGTGGAACCAGAGGGAAAAGCAGCTGTCATGGCATCCACGGCAACATATTTCCCATAGCTTATAGTGAAGTCCTCTAAGATGACGGACAATGTCTCCTCCTTTTTTTGAATCCCGGGATACCCGTCTACGAAAAGTACAATCTAAATGTTTCTGGAAGTTTTCATAAGTAAAGTTTAATTTTATATAAAATACGACATAATTGAATCAATGACAAGAAAAAAACCTGCACTTTTTTGCTTCTTTGCCAGACCAAGTAAGTAATACATATAGCTTGCAGGTCACCCCAAAAAAACTGTCATCCCTGTAACAATTGACAATATTGCTTAATATTCTTCTCCTTGCAAACTGACCGGACAATACGTATTTTGTATCATCTGATATAACTAATAATTCAAGTAGACTATTTCATGCGCAAACAACCTCTCGAAACTGTAAGAATAGACCGCTGGCTGAATGCCGCACGCTTTTACAAAACCCGCAGCCAGGCAGCTAAAGCATGTGAGGGAGGTAAGGTAAAAGTTAATGGCACAACTGCCAAGCCACATAAATTCATCAAGCCCGGCGACTATCTCACAGTGCATGTCCATGATCGTTATCGAAACCTGGAAGTTTTGGCCTTGGCAGAGCGTGGGCTTCCGGCAGCTAAAGCGCAAAAACTCTATCACGAAAAGATTACCGAGCTCACTATTGAACAAAAAGAACTTATGGAACTCATGAAAAAAGCAGAACCTGTACACCACATAAAATACAAAGGGCGTCCTACAAAAAAAGAACGCCGTAACCTGGATAAATGGAAAATTTGAGGTCTCTATGTCATGGAATATCTTTATAACCCGTCAAATACCCGATGCCGGTATTGAAATTTTAAAAAAGGCGTGTCACACTGTAGATGTATTTGGAAAAGATCGTGTCATGACTCATGAAGAGCTCATCAAGGAAGTTGAAGGGCGTGATGCTATTCTCTGTCTTCTTAACGATACTATTAACGATGAAATAATTGAAGCAGCCAATCAAACAGAAGTCATATCTAATTATGCTGTTGGATATAATAATATAAATGTAGCCACAGCAACACAGAATGGCATAATGGTAACAAATACCCCCGGCGTGCTGACAAATGCCACTGCAGATTTAGCCTGGGCCCTGCTTCTTGCTGCTGCCAGACGAATACCTGAAAGTGATAGATATGTTCGTGATGGAAATTTTACAAGCTGGGGGCCTAAACTTCTTCGAGGCGTCGAGCTCTCGGGAAAGACCCTGGGAATTATCGGTGCCGGAAGGATTGGGCATGCTGTAGCAAAACGAGCTATTGGTTTTGACATGAAGCTGGTCTATAATAGCCGAAATAAAAAACCTGGCATGCGCACCATGGGTGCTAAATACATGGATTTAAAAAATCTCTTAAAACAATCGGATATTATCTCATTAAATCTACCTTTAACAGATGAGACACGCCACCTCATCAGCACTGAGGAACTTGCAAGCATGAAGTCCGGGTCAATTCTTATAAATACCGCCCGTGGCCCAATCATTGATGAAAAAGCCCTGATCTATGCGCTTAAAAACGGACCTCTTGGAGCTGCAGCACTGGATGTCTTTGAAAATGAACCACGTGTGGAAGCAGAGCTGATGACCCTGGATAATGTAGTCATGACACCACACACTGGCAGTTCTACATATGATGCCCGGGATAAGATGGCAATTATAGCTGCAGAAAATATTCTGGCTGCCCTCAGAGGGGACATACCCGAATATCTGGTCAATCCGGAAGTAATGGATTTATAGCCGGAAAGTGATTGAAAATATTTGAATAATAGTACTTTACATACGCTACTTTCCATACTCAAAGCAGAGTATCCCAAATGGAAAGTTCCTGTTGTCACGCTTATAGCAGAACGCAGTAATGATCCATATCAAGTGCTCATATCAACAGTCTTGAGCCTGCGTACCAAGGATGAAGTCACCATAGAAGCATCACGTAGTCTCTTTGCCAGAGCAACAACACCTGCACAGATGCTCAAACTTTCTGCAGAGACTATTCAACAATTAATTTATCCCACAGGTTTTTATAAGACTAAATCTGAAAACCTGAGACGTATCTCTCAAATCCTGTTGGATGAATACGCTGGAAATGTACCTGATAATCTCGATGCGTTACTCAAATTACCTGGTGTAGGCAGAAAAACAGCCAACCTGACGATCACCCTGGGATTTGGAAAACCGGGAATTTGCGTAGACACTCATGTGCACCGTATCTCTAACAGGTTCGGCTATATTAAAACAAAAACGCCCGATGAATCTGAAATGGTTCTCAGGGAAAAATTGCCTCAGGAATGGTGGATTCCAATAAACGACATACTGGTAGCCTTTGGGCAGGGAATCTGTAAGCCTATCTCACCCTTTTGCTCCAAATGTAAAGTTTCTCATATATGTGAGAGACATGGCGTGGGTAAATCAAGGTAGAATAAAATACAACTCAAGTAAAATACTCGTAATACCAATGAACAAAAATTTAGCAACGAACAAGACGAACAATTAAAACAAATAAATAAAAAAATATACCCTTTTTTCTTTATATCATTTCCTGTTCGTCTTGTTTACTGCTTCATTCCAATTTATTTCTTGTCCGTTTTGTTCTCTCTTGTTCGTTGCTAATCTCTATATCTTTTTCGCTCTTGTTCGATGTCACTTCCCAACATAATACGTCAACTACTATACCCACGTCCCACCAGAAACCAACTCTCCAGGATGTATCAGTTTGGGAGGCGCCTTTGACATTAAAGGCATTGTCACAGGTGATGGACTGGAAATGCCCCTGCACACCCCAGTACACGGAGGGCTGGTATTTTAATTCAATTTATTATGATTTCTGTGTTTCAACTACGCCTGTGGAGAAGGGTTCGACTGTAACCATGTTCTATTGTATAATCATCCCATGGTATATCCTGGAAAGAATCAGTCAATCCACTTTTTTATTTTTTTTACAGCCTTGATTGCAATTTCAACATCTGTTTGCAGTGGCTCACCTCCTGGTAATAACCCAACATCAGGAGGGTAGCGCGTATCAATATAAATAGAAGACAAAAACAATGTTTGATTTTCTGTAAGTGGGACTTTAATATTCAACTTTTCTACTCGTTTAATAAGGGCGTTAATATCATGAATCCTTGGTGGAAGAATACCTTCACCATCCAGAACACCCTTCAATATCTTCTCAACAAATTGCTGTGCATGAAAACAAATGGATCTGTTAAACCTTTTATTTTTGTCCGATAAATAAACAACTAATTCATAGTCTTCAATTGCAAAATCCAACCACTTTTGGGTAATTTTTCTATATACATTATTTTCTTTCATATAGAACTATCCCTTTGTCCAGGACATCTTCAATAAAGGCGCTTCTTGATTTTTTCAGACTCTTAAATTCATCAGGTGTGTATACAACTACATCTAAAGCCTTATCTGTTGCTAAAACTTTCCTGACTTCAATTCTACGCCATAACGGCCTTTTTTTTGTATTCTTAACGATTAACAAATCTATGTCGCTATCTTCATCAAAATTTAAACCTGCTCTGGAACCAAACAGTACTACCAGATCAGGGTTATAGTTTACTCTCAATTTATCAACTAGATCGGCCATAATATGCATATTTGAGGTTTCATTGATATTCATAGCTCACCATTAAATTATTATAGTACACATAGATCTAAACTCTTCAACACCATATGCTCAATGTTATCAAATTATTCCTAATTGTCAACAAGAAAACACTGGCTTCAGAAGATTACGCAAGTAACATAAAAACAAAATCATAGCTTTTATTATACTCTGGCTCTTCTTTACGTTCTTTGCGATTCCTTTGCGCCGCGTATTCTTTACGCGCCCTTGCGGTGATCTTTTAAAGCTCTTTTTCTTACTTTAAAGCAATCTTCACATCTCCATCCCACCAGAAGTCGATGCGCCATGTAGTATCTGTTTGAGAAGCACCTTTGACATTAACGGCATTGTCCCTGCAAACCCCAGTGAATAGAGGGCTGATGTTGCAAGAACAAAAAAATAGCAGCGAACAAAACGAACAATTAAAAACATATAAATAAAAAAATATACCCTTTTTTCTTTATATCATTTCCTGTTCATCTTGTTTGCTGCTTCATTCCAATTTATTTTTTGTTCGTTTTGTTAGTCTTGTTAGTCTTGTTCGTTGCAAATTTCTATATCTTTTCCTCTCTTGTTCGTTGCCAGTTCCAAATATCATACGTCAACTACTATATCCCCGTCCAACCAGAAACCAATACGCCAGGCGGTATCTCGTTGTGAAGCACCTTTGTCGTTAAAAGTATTGCCTCTTTGCTGCTGTGTCATATTCAGCTCGTCAATTACACAAGAAACGCAAGAAGAACAAAAAACAAAAACTTAAATCTTATTATGTTCTGGGTGCCAGCCAGAAAAAACACGACTGGCTCAAAGTAATCTCTTGATTAAAAAAATAATCCCCGGCAGATGCTGCTATACCGGGGACTCTCTGGGGTGAGATTGTGACGCAAAACATTATAAACCATATGTTTGTAAACCTGAGAGAGTTATAAACAATCCATCAATTATTTAAAAAATGCAAAAAGAACACCAAGTATAACAGCTACCTGCCCGATCCAGAAGATAAACATCCATTTAATCATATCTGATTTGGATTCAGATATTTTTGCAAGCAGCCTACCCTCAACATCTGAGAGCCTCTGATCAACTTTGTTAATTTCCTGACCAAGGTCGATTCTAACTTTGTTAATCTCCTGACCAAGGTCGATTCTAACTTTCCCAACTTCCTGGCCAAGGTCAACTCTGGCTTTGCCTATCTCCTCAGTCAATCTCCGTTCAAACTTCTCTTCAACAAACTCAAGAATATCTATTTTCTGCTCTTTCTGAGATTGGTTGAGAAGATGAATCAACGAATCTGTACCGGCATCTCCAAGTTTTTCGCGTAATGGTTTTTCTATTGCTATGATTTCCATATAGGCCTCTGCTGGTTACAGAAAAATAACTTATAAGTATAGTATGCAAATTATTTTCTATAAAATCAACATTTATATATTCACAAATCGGATGTATTCGTAAATAAATCGATTCTTGCTATTTTATCAATGTTGCAAGAACAAAAATTTTGCAACTAACAAAACGAACAAAACGAACAATTAAAACATATAAAAAATATCTCACCCTTTTTTTCTTTATATCATTTCCTGTTCATCTTGCATACTGCTTCATTCCAATTAATTTTTTGTTCGTTTTGTTCGTCTTGTTCGTTGCTAATCTATATATCAATATTTCCAATTCGGTATAAAGAAAAAATGGTAATCACAAAGGGCTCGATGTTCAGACCGCTGTTATGAAAATCCATTTATTCATGCGGTTTTCTTTATAGCTTCAACCGTAAGCTTTTATTGATTACCTTTGACAAGTCCTTATTGACATTGTAATCTTTAGCATAATCCATAAAACTTGAATACCCATCAAGCGTTCCGTTAATTATCTCAACGGCCTTTTTTTCCTCCAGATTGCAATAACGAGCAAATTGCAACAGGTCTTTTCTTTCAAAATCATCCTGCTTCTTATTAAGGCGAATTTGATGCACTTTAGTCCACTTGCCAATGGGATCAAAAGAATATGTCATATCAAATGCCGGTGAAAGACGCCACTTACCTGACTTGTTCATCAGAAATCCAAAATTTTTGGTATGATCATCTTGATTTCGCCCTATGACATTGAAAATTGCCCGACGGAATAACTCTGTCACTGTGTCCTGCCCCAGTCCCATTTGTCTTGCCAGCAAGATCAGCTCTTCATAAGAATACATACCGGTGGTGTCTCTATCGGCATGGGCCAGGCCAGCCCAGGAAGCATAATGCCGTTTTTCCAATTTCACACCATTTTTCACTCTATCGAAGCGCTCAATTAAAAAATGAAATTCATTGCCATCTTCAATGTAGTCTGTTCTTGGCATTTTTATACCACAATTCCTAGCAATCAAACTATAGATATACTCCACTTTTGTCATACCCTTGGGGTCGTTGCCATCCCGATCTGCATTACTTTCGATATCAAACTTCAACATCCAATATGTGTATTGACTGCCATGATCTACCGTGCCGTCATAGAGTTGGCCATCTGACGACCTGGCCACAAGCGCCTTTGATCTTGCGCCACCGGCACTTGAGCCAATACGAATCAGCCTGAGGGTTTTGCTTCTTGTCTCTGCGTTAAAGAGCTGCTCTCTTTTGTCCTCCTGTCTGGACATGACAAGTTCTGCCAGTTCAGACAACAAGTGCACATCAATGACCGTGTCACGATTGTTATCCAAGTCAAAATCTCTTGCAGGTTCATATTCCAGAGCCCCCATTCCCCGGGCTCCCACATACAGCAGCCGGTCAAGGGCTGTTATTTCTTCAGTGGGTATGTTCTTTTCTGCCATATAAAGGTCAATCAGTTGATTGCCGAATTTATCTGGCAATGAGTCTGCAAATACGCCTGGTAAACCTTTGAAGGTTCTTTCACTAATATTGTCAAATGAATGAATGGGAGGAGGGTATTTCATTGCGATGGGTGAAACAGCAACACCTGAAGGCGTAAACGCATCATCATACTCAAATGTGGCTATTTTGCGTTGACCTGGGGAATAGCCCAGATAGCCTATGGTTGTCCCCCATAGCCTCACCTCTACAAGTTCGCTCATTGATCCTCACCCCAAACAAACTTCGTGGGTTTGTTTTTCTTATCCCTGACTCTTTTGACCGGTACTTGATTGTTTTTACCTGTGGGGCTATATTGCAAGGGCTGCCTGAAACATGTCTCCAGCCTATCCAGCTCACCCAGACCTCTGAGTATACGGATAAAGGTTCTCAGACTTATCCCCCCCTGACCCTTCCGGAACTTATTGAGTACCACTCTGTTTGTGCCCCCCTGAGCCACCAATTCTGTGTCTTTAATATTTTTATTGCGACGCAACAGATCTACCTTCCGGGCCAGATCATGCAGTATCTCCTCGTCTGTCATCAAAGTGTATGCCATAAAACCTCCATCTTTATCCTTAATGTAAATATATATTATCATTAAGACAAAATCAAGTGCTTAATGTTAACAAATATTTACGCAATACAGTATTAAAATATTGAATTTCCGGCCTTTATCGATAAAGCATTTTGCAACGAACAAGACGAACAATTAAAACATATAAATAAAAAAAGTATTTCACCCTTTTTCCTTTATATCATTTCCTGTTCGTCTTGTTTACTGCGTCATTCCAATTTATTTTTTGTTCGTTTTGTTCGTCTTGTTCGTTGCCAATCTCTATTTCTTTTTCTCTCTTGTTCGCTGCCTGTCCACAATATCATACGTCAACTACCATTTCAAAAAATAATCCCCGGCAGATACTGCTATACCGGGGACTCTCTGGGGTGAGATTGTAACGCAAAAACATTATAAATAATATGTTTGTAAACCTGAGAGAGTTATAAATAATCCGTCAACTATTTAAAAAATGCAAAAAGAACACCAAGTATAACAGCTACCTGCCCGATCCAGAAGATAAACATCCATTTAATCATATCTGATTTGGATTCAGACATTTTGGCAAGCAGCCTACCCTCAACATCTGAGAGCCTCTGATCAACTTTGCTAATTTCCTGACCCAGGTCGATTCGTACTTTCCCAATTTCCTGACCCAGGTCGATTCGTACTTTCCCAACTTCCTGGCCAAGGTCAACTCTGGCTTTGCCTATCTCCTCAGTCAATCTCCGTTCAAACTTCTCTTCAACAAACTCAAGAATATCTATTTTCTGCTCTTTCTGAGATTGGTTGAGAAGATGAATCAACGAATCTGTACCGGCATCTCCAAGTTTTTCGCGTAATGGCTTTTCAATTGCTATAATTTCCATATAGGCCTCTGCTGATTACAGAAAATCAACTTACTTTTATAGTATGCAAATAATTTTCTATAAAATCAACATTTTTATATTCACAAATCGGATGTATTCGTAAATAAATCGATTCTTGCTATTTTTTCAATGTTGCAAGAACAAGGATTTAGCAACGAACAAAACGAACAATTAAAACATATAGACAAAAAAAGCAATTTTACCCTTTTTCCTATCTCATTCCTGTTCGTCTTGTTTACTGCTTCATTCTAATTTATTTTTTGTTCGTTTTGTTAGTCTTGTTCGTTGCTAATCTCTAAATCTTTTTCTCTCTTGTTCGCTGCCAGCCCCCAATATTATACGTCAACTACCATATCCCCATCCCACCAGAAACCAATACGCCATGCTGTGGCTGGTCACTTTAAGCTGATATTTTATGACTAATTACAGGAATCCTGTTTATTATCAATTCAGTTAAATCAAGTTTAATACTGGCATTATCAATATCAATACCAACAACATTACCTTGTTCATCATAATCGATGACAACCCCCTCGGAAACTTCAACCGAATCTATGCTGGTTTTTGACGAGAGGTCCAGATACAAAGAATCGGTATCTTTATAATAGTTTAACTTCATAATTTAAATCTCCTATCAGGGAAAGCATTATGTATTGTTACTTTGTCTTCGAGGGTGACAACACGCAAATACCTGTCATCTAATTCTTTAACTCTTCCCCAATATCTATATCTATTCCCTTCCTGACTTTCAACTTTCTCAGGATTTTTAACAACTTCAATGCACCACTTTTTTTTCAGATAAGGACGTTTTCGTAAAACTTCGTTTTCGAAATATTTTGTGTATTTATAATTTTTACTCATTTAATAATTTGCAAATTTTACTTCTTAGATGCAAGTTTTTTTAACATCACACTAAAAACTTTTTATCAATCTTCACATCCCCATCCCACCAGAAACCAATACACCATGCCGTGTCTCGTCGGGAAGCACCTTTGACATTTAAGGCATTGTCACGGGTGATGGGAAATGCCCCCGCACATCCCAGTGAATGGGAGGCTGGTATTGCAAATCAATGTTGCAAGAACAAAAAATTTAACAACTAACAAAACTAACAATTAAGAGATTCTGTAAATCATTTTCATTCGTTCTATATCTCTTGTTTCTTACAAATAATCTTTTTCTCTATTGTTAGTCTTGTTAGTTGCTAATCTCTATATCTTTTTCCCTTTTGTTCACTGCAGCCAGCCCCCAATATCATACGTCAACTACTACATCTCCATCCCATGTCTGTTTATGTGTCAGTGGCACCTTTCAGGTTGAATACTTCTTTTCCAGCAACAAACTGAAATAAACTCGTACTTCTCAAATTTTCCAAATTCCTCTTGTATTTCTAAATGAGGAACCAAAACTAAACAATAATTTAGCTCCGCATATTCCTGATTGGAATATCTTCATTTCAAAAAATAATCCCCGGCAGATGCTGCTATACCGGGGACTCTCTGGGGTGAGATTGTGACGCAAAAACATTACAATCTTAATAATATGTTTGTAAACCTGAGAGAGTCATAAACAATCCATCAACTATTTAAAAAATGCAAAAAGAACACCAAGTATAACAGCTACCTGTCCGATCCAGAAGATAAACATCCATTTAATCATATCTGATTTGGATTCAGATATTTTGGCGAGCAGCCTGCCCTCAACATCTGAGAGCCTCTGATCAACTTTCCCAATCTCCTGACCCAAGTCGACTCTGACTTTGCCTATCTCCTCAGTCAATCTCCGTTCAAACTTATCTTCAACAAACTCAAGAACATCTATTTTCTGCTCTTTCTGAGATTGGTTGAGAAGATGAATCAACGAATCTGTACCGGCATCTCCAAGTTTTTCGCGTAATGGTTTTTCTATTGCTATGATTTCCATATAGGCCTCTGCTGATTACAGAAAATCAACTTACTTTTATAGTATGCAAATAATTTTCTATAAAATCAACATTTTTATATTCACAAATCGGATGTATTCAGAAATAAATCGATTCATGTTATTTTATCATGATTGCAAAAACAAAGCTTTAGCAACGAACAAAACGAACAATTAAAACATATAAATAAAAAAAGCATCTCACCCTTTTTCCATTATACCATTTCCTGTTCGTTTTGTCTACTGCTTCATTCCAATTTATTTCTTGTTCGTTTTGTTAGTCTTGTTCGTTGCCAATATCTTTATCTTTTTTTCTTACTCTTAGTTTACTATTTTGATAAACACAAAAATTATTTGAAAGCTTCTCGGAATGATCCTCAAGAATTTTTTCTAAAACATTGATCTTTTCATTTGCTCTGGCATCCTCTAAACGTAATAATAAAACGCCCGAATGAGGCAAGCCTGAATTAAATATTAATTCACCAAAGTCCTTATCCATTGTAATAACCATACGATTTTCAGAAACCGCCATGCGTAAGATTGAATCATCTGCCATTCCAGGATCAATATCTCTTACAGCCTTTATATTATATCCATTTTTTAAAAGCGATTCTTCTACTTTTTTCCCAACTCCAACATCAATTAAAAATTTTATTCTATTACTTGGATGCATAAACACAATTCCTAAACCGCGACCGGGAAAACCTGCTCTTCACTTACCAATTCAATGGCATATAAAAAAGCAGCTCGAATATCTTCCATTTCAAGTTCCGGATAATCTTCAAGTAATTCCTGTGATGAAATTCCATTAGCTAGTGCTTTTAAAATTTGTTCCACAGTAATCCGCAATCCTCTAATAGTGGGCTTGCCAACCATTATTTTGGGATCTACAGTAATCCGTTCCAGCAAAATTAGTTCTTCCATCATACTCTCTCTTTATAATCAAATAAATTAATCAATACATTTCAATATAACTACTCTTACCCAAAATATCAATATTGATATAATCAAAAACAATCGCAATCATTAAGCCAGCTGTTTCATCCTTGCGATCCTAGCGATGGATCTTTTGAATCCCTTCCTTTACTTTTATCTTCACTTCTCCATCTCACAAAAACCCACTACTCTAGGCGATGCCGGTATGAGAGACACCTTTAACGTTAAGGACTTTGCAAATTTAATTCCTTAGAATCAAAATTCTTCTTGAATCATCCGCAACATTAAAAAATCCAGCAACTAACAAGAACAAAAAAATTAGCAACGAACAAAACGAACAATTAAAACATATAAATAAAAAAAGTATCTCACCCTTTTTTCTTTATATCATTTCCTGTTCGTCTTGTTTACTGCTTCATTCCAATTTATTTTTTGTTCGTTTTGTTAGCCTTGTTCGCTGCCAACCTCTATATCTTTTTCTCTCTTGTTCGTTTTGTTCGTCTTGTTCGTTGCTAATCTCTATATCTTTCTCTCTCTTGTTCGCTGCCAGTTCCCAATGTCATAACCCAACTACTATATCCCCATCCCACCAAAAACCAATACGCCATGCAATATCACTTTGGGAAGTACCTTTAACATTAAAGGCATTGTCCATGCTAATAGATTGGAAAAAACCCTGCACACCCCAGTGAATGGAGGGCTGGTATTTTAGTTCGACCTTGAATGCTTTTTGCGTTTCAACTACGCCTGTGGGGAAGGGTTCTGAGTAGCCTACTTCTACGGTGTAGTCCATCCACGGCTCATCCCAGGGCGTGTAAATTGGATCTTCATAGTAATTGGCAGGGCATATAGCTACTTTAAATAATAAAACCATTGTGTGGGGGGGGCAAGCACAAAAGGAAGGAAACTACTACAAAATTTAAAGATTATAACACTGTACTCAGAAATATAACAAGGGGCATCAGGCGTACCTACAAAATACGCCTCGAAATAACAATCTTATCTATAAAATAGTCAAAATTTTCTTAGATCACCATTTATAATTTACACTTGGCGTAAAAAAAAGTAGCTGCATTAATTGCATTTATAACAAAGAACATTAAAATACCCGCCATGCCATCACCATTACATTTTAGGGTCTTGAAATAATTCGCTAAATAACCGAGGCTTAGCCAAAGTACAATACAAAAAAACACGCCCATATAAAAGGCAAGCCATTTGCGGGCAGGCCATAAATTTTGTTGACGTCTTTGGGCTTCATTGCCAATAAACAGAACACCGCCCTGAAATAAACAAATACTGACCAATTCAGGGGAAAGATAGCAACCGGTTACAGTGGGTTTAAGCCAAGATATTAAATTCATTTGAGTTCCGAAACTAAGATGAGTGATGAACAGGAATGGCCTTGATTAATTTATGCGGTGCCCACCATGACAAATCAATATGCTTCTCTTCAAGTATCTTGATATCTTTCTTAATTTTTTTATTATCCGCAAAAATCGCAAACCTTTTGGACAGTTCACTGACCAGACGGTCTTTTGTTATGCCAATCAAATGACCGTCTTTGACTTGTAATTTATCAGAAACTAAATCCTCTTGTGTGATATAATATTCAAATAACGATAAAAGAATATGACGTACGTTTTCTCTGACTTTTAAATCGTAGCCCATACCAGTCCATACAGAGGCCACTCCCATTTCAGGATGTTTATCTTCCATCACGAACAATGTTTCTTCTGAGGATGTACAAATAAAATGATAGGGCAAGCGAAAACGTGAATTACTCCCCTGATATGTTGTATAAATTTGAACCTGCTCAGGAAATTTTACTGCTAAATCAAACCAAAAATGCAGCTTGGGAATATTATCTAAAATTAACCCCTCACTGTTCTTTATATATTGTAACCATTTTTTATGCTTAATGCAAAATTTAGGTCCACCAATCAATTCAAATCTAATTCCTTTGTCTAGCTGCGCGTAAATTAAATTTTTAATAGTAATAAATTTATCTTCTTTCAATTCACCTGCTGCAATATAAACAGTAGAGCCTTCAGGTGCTTGACCGATCACTGTTCTTATTGCATCAACACGCTTCCGGCCTTCATATTTACGTGCTAACCAATAAACAAAAAAATAGGCCGCAATAGGTATAATGATAAATAACATAAGGATCACCTGTCTATTTTATAAAACTGTTCCAGCTATTTTCACTGCCTGCCATATTATTGAAAACGAACCTTCAAATACAAAACTTAATAATTTAGAGGTTATACCGGGGAAATGCAAGAACTATTTCCGGTGCAAAGCAAGAACAAAGCTTTAGCAACGAACAAAACGAACAATTAAAACATATAGACAAAAAAAGTAATTTTACCCTTTTTCCTATCTCATTCCTGTTCGTCTTGTTTACTGCTTCATTCCAATTTATTTTTTGTTCGTCTTGTTCGTTTTGTTCGTTGCCAATCTCTAAATCTTTTTCTCTCTTGTTAGTCTTGTTCGTCTTGTTCGTCTTGTTCGTCTTGTTCGTTGCTAATCTCTATATCTTTTTCTCTCCTGTTCGCTGCCAGTCCCAAATATCATAAGCCAACTACTATACCCCCATCCATGGCATATCAAATAGAGTATAAATGCTACCTTCACCATGACTCATTGAAAAAATGCTAATGACTTGTCATCGATATAAACTTACTATAATTTGTACGAATACATAGGTATTATTTCTTCTTATTCCCTCTCTCATTTTTTTTAACCACTTCATGAACCTTTTCATCAACAAAATGATCGGAATAGGGCAGGTCTGCACACTTCTCCAGCGCCTGTCTTAAATAACAGGGAAGATCTTCAAAAATCAGAGAGAAGCGGACATTGATATGATTTTCCGTATCCATTTTATGCATGGTCAGATAGGCCAGCCCAGAGGAGTTAAACTGTATAGGCAATGTAATACTGGAAAAATGCCCTTCTGAATCAAAACTCCGACCCTGCCAAGAAAACTCTTTATTCTTACGCTCAGCGTCCACATAATAGATAATGGCCAGATCAAAGCGGTCAAACCCATAACTAATAAGCACGCTACTGAGCACACTGAAGAGATCATCCAGGGAAACAGGCGTAGGCCGTGTCAGATACGCCTCCCAGGACTTACGCAGAGTAATCTGCTTGGAGAGTTTGCGTCCCTGCGCGGGAAGCCCCAGAACGATATACCTGAACAGTTCCAGGAACTCGGCATATCCAATTCTCCTTATCCCCCAAATCAACACCGCCAAAACTACCAGCAGTGAATACCCGATATATCGGCTGCCGCTATGGACTCCAATGAGCGAATTGAACCCCAACAATGCGGCAAACCCGTAAAGAATAAAAGTCACTTGCCGCTGATGAAACCCCATGTCCAGCAATTTATGGTGGATATGCTCCCGATCTGCACTAAATATCGGCTTACCTGCTAAGGAACGGCGTGTGAAAGCAATGATTGTATCCAGAATAGGAATACCAAGTACAAAAAAAGGAATGAAGATGATAATGGCCATGGAGCTTTTCTGTGAAGTGCTCATTGAAAGCAAAGCCAGGCTGAAGCCAATGAACATGCTCCCGGAATCGCCCATGAAGATAGACGCCGGGTTGAAATTGTAACGCAGAAAGCCCAGCAATGCACCGATTAAAGCAATGCAGAGTAAGGCCTCATTGGAATGCCCACCCATGACGGCAAGAACAAAAATAAAGGATGAGGCAATAATCCCTAATCCTGCTGCCAACCCATCTACGCCATCAATCAAGTTAAAGGCATTGGTAATGCCTACAAACCATAATATGGTAAATGGCAGGCTCCACACCCCCAGATACAGTGGCCCTGAACTGAAAGGCAGCGTAATGGCATCTATACTAAAACCCAGGTAAAAGGCAAAGGCAGCGGCCAGGACTTGAAGCACAAACTTATACCGCGCCTGAATCTGCTTGACATCATCCACAAAACCAATGCAGAATACCACTAAAAAAACACTAAAAATACGCATGATTTCCATGGCATCAATGCTCCTGAAGACATTGAACACATTTTTCAGGAGAAGCATGGCCAGCACGGGAATGAGTACCGCAAAGAAAATCCCAATCCCACCCAAACGCGGCACAGGCGTTTTATGAATTTTACGTGGGTCTTTGCTGTGATCCAGCAGATCAAAGCGGATGCTGTATTTACGGACAACCGGAACCAGGATGAGGGAAAACATCAAAGATGTTATAAATAATAAAAAGTATTGATCAACCATGGGTTACCCCCTTGGTTTTATAAGATAAATTGGAGGGAGAGTTTAAACACATTTCTTCTCTCATTAATGTCAGTGATATGATTTTTATTGTCAATGATATGATATGCATACATTCCTTCTACTTGCAACCAATGTAAAGGATAGTAAAAATAGCTCAGCTCAATACACCGGTTCTTCTCGATTATCCCACTGGGAAAACCATTACCTTTGGTTTTATGGGGATCCCAGGGCGTGTCTGTGGTGACATCACCCTGATCAAAATGAGTATATTGCAGGGCAATCATTTTATCCATGCCCAGCCACCATTCGCTGCGGGCCGTAAATCCCTGAAGATCCGCGCCCTCTGCAAAACCAATTTGGTGGTCATTGTATGTCCAATTGGTGGCCATGCCGCCGTGGTTATAGAGCCATGTGCTGAGCCTGTAGGCCTCAAAAGTATAATGCCAAGTCACACGCTCCCACTGTTTGCCCCCAGCCACACCAAACAACAACCCTACGGCATCATCCATTTTCTTCCGATCTGCCCCGTCAATCTGGAATTCATCAACAAACAGTTCACCATAGAGGTGCAAATTCTTCTTCACAGCCCAGTTGAAATCCGCATAGATGGCTACATTCTGATTGTCAGCCTGCACGGTGCTGTCGACAGCCGTATCACGGCCTTCTACCTTGTTCTCAAAAGTCTGCGTATGGAAGGGGCTTAATGGATTAAAATAATTGAACTCAATCCCACGATTCCGGCCGGTATAGAGCACATAATCTCCGGCTCCAAGAATGAGGCGGCCATCAAATAAAGGTATCTCCAGCCGGTGACCGGCCAGCCAGCGGTTGTACTGCACTTGATTCCCATCATCTGCGGCCACTTCCTGCCGGTCCAACTGAGAGAGGAAATACGAGAGACGGAAACGTCTATCCTGCTTAAAAGTCAGTTTGATCAAGTCCTGAGCGGGCATATTGCCCTGAACTCCCAATTGCCTTAAACGTCCTGGCCCCCATTGCAAAGGCGCACGCCCCCATAACAGTTCAAAATGCTCCCACCTGCCGGACACATAGGCCATGTTAATCATGCCAGTATGGCCCAGACGGATGTGGTGAGTACCCAGTAAATATTCGCCATCAGGGTGATTTGTGACAATGGCGGAGGTAAAGAGGGTGACATGAGAGATCAGTTTACTCCAGAGCCAAAGGGCTGTAGTATGTCCAAATTTTTCTATTGCGGAATCATAAAACCATTGGCTGTGAATCTTGTAACTGAAACCACCTTTTTGAAATGATTTCAACCAATTCTGATGGGGGAAATACTGCAATTCTGACGAAACAGCAAAAGGAAGATCAAAATGCCAATGTTTGGCACTAAGGCCAATATCTTTATGCAAACTGATATACCGGGACAGAAAATAGGCAGGTGGGACAATGATACCACGGCCTTGCTGAGCCATTACAGTGGAAGATATACATACTAAGCTAATGACAATATGTACAACTAATGCCTTTATTAGCCGGCTATACATTACATACTCTTGTTAGAACATTTTCATATCTTCGGGCCAGCATACTCAAATCATAATGTTTCTTCACATATTCCAAAGCATTTTTGCCAAGCTTCTTAACCTCTTCAGGATTATCTAAGGCATGCTGTAAGGCTACTTTTAATTCTGCCTCATCTTCAGGTGTAAAAAAGAGACCCGCTTTTGCGTCCGCCACAATCGCCCTGGATTCTCCGGCCGTACCCAACAACAACGGTTTCCCACAACCCATGACCTCAAAAATCTTGGAGGGGATAACAGTTTCAAATAATGGTGTTTTCTTTAAATGTACCAAGCATAGATCAGAAGCGGCTATCCATTGAGGAACTTCTGCACGATCAATACGATCTATAAACAAGACATTACTGATATTCTCTTGTTCTTTTTTCTGAAGTAGCTGAGACTTTTCAGCACCTTCTCCTATAAACACAAAACAGATCCGACCTTCAAACTCCTTTGCCACATTTAGAACAGTGGTTAGCGCATGGGCCATACCATGAGTACCCACATATGTAACTACAAATTCACCATTTTTATTTTTCAAGGCTTCTGGAAGAGGAGCATTTTCCATCGGGAAAAATAAATTAGGGTTAACCCCGTTGGTAATCACTGTTATTTTACCTTCAGGTATACCATGGTCAACCATATAACGTTTAAACGCATGTGTAACCACAACAATATGACTGGATTTCCGGTAAAGAAACAATTCAATTTTTCTTAAGATACCAACAATGAATCCTTCTTCCATTGCACCCACTGCAACAATAGAATCAGGCCAGACATCCCGGATCTCAAGAATAAACGGTACTCTTTTAATTTTACTGGCACAATATCCTGATATAGCACATAAAAACTGCGGCGATGTAGCAATGATTACATCCGGCTTTGAAACACGAAACACATTAAAAACCGAAGAAACAGCATATGAAAAATAACTGATAATGCGTTTCAGCTTACCTTTATTGGCGGCAATATAGATCCAGTTTCGATAAACCCGTATACCCTCCTCTATCTCAGAGTCAAAGGATTTGACCTTATATCCATCATACAATCTGCCAATAGGGTGATGGGGAAAAGCCGTCATCACGGCTACATCATGCCCTGCTACTACCCAGCGTTTACTCATCTCATAGATGCGTGCGGCAGGCGCTCCCATTTCCGGGGGGAAATATTGTGAATAATAGAGAATCTTCATAGGCATTTAATAATAGAATAGTTTAAAAAGGATTTTTCCGATTAAACTACGGTAACGGTTAATTTTACGTTCACCATAGGCTGTCCAGCGGTCCGCCACTTCTTTGAAGTATTCATCCCCAGCCATCCTGGCCATTATTTGCAGTTGGACGATATGCAGTTGATGGTAAAAGTGGCTGGTCAACATTTTCAGACGGTTCTGAGATAATTCATAAAGTGACCAATATCCGGTATCATAGTTATGCAGATTATTTTTAATAGTCTTAACACAATCATCAACGATCTCTTTGACTTCATTATCATACGTATCAAGCCATAGGTCATATAGCCCCCACAATGCCCACATAAAACCATTGAGGATATGAGTGGGCGGATCAACCAGATATTCCTCAATCCATAGATCCCCAGCCTCATCATGCATGACCACACCGCCGGCATCGGTGGCCAGCTTAAAAGTCTCGAATACTGTGGCAATGGCATTATCCAAACGCTCATCATCCATCACTTGCCGCGCCCGCACCAGCACAGAGAGGCCCTGTCCCTGGGCCAAACCTGAATACCAACCATTTTTTAATGTCTGCTTGTAATCAAAATCGAAATGGTGTTTCCAAACCTGACATCCAAACTCATTGGGCAACAGATTGTCAAGCATCCACACAACCTGCTGCTTGAAGGCGTTCAGGTGAACTTCATCTTTTGTTGCTAAATATTGATTGTAATGACCCAATGCATACTGGGCGATGGCAATTGGATTATACTGAAGGCCAATAGTGCCATGATAGTCCAGCATAGGCACACCCTTTTCATCAAAGGGTCCCGGATACTGTGCCTTAGAATAAAACCGCATATAATAAGGGCCAACTTGATCAAAAACAGCTTCCAAATTTTGTGACGGCGGGCCGTGCCAAAAGGTTAACTGATTGTTTTTTGTAAAGACATAAGAGGCGAAAATACGCCAGAGATAAGCCAGTTTTTTCATAAAATGTAAATCCGAGTCCGTTAATTAGATTGTTTTACTGCTTTAAATGTAGCCCGTGTAACAGAGGCCATAATATCAAAGGATATGGGCGCCACTCCACTGGAGTCAATTGCCCTTACGAATGCAGCGATCTCCTGTTGATGCCCCTTACTCTGGCGTGCGGTTTTCATTTTCTTAAAACCCTTAAATC
Source organism: bacterium (assembly GCA_023139105.1). Taxonomy (GTDB): domain Bacteria; phylum Zhuqueibacterota; class QNDG01; order QNDG01; family JAGLOF01; genus JAGLOF01. The sequence goes on along the minus strand of JAGLOF010000033.1, from coordinate 16,236 downwards.
CATAACCGGTTAAAGACTTAAAGTTATCCATTACCAATATGCGACCGTCTGAAAAGACCTCCACCCGCTCTTTTGAAAATTTTTTGCTACCATTAGCAAAATAATGTAGTGTACCCAATGAGCCATCTTTAAATAATATGTTCACTGTCATTTTATCATCACGAATAGGCAAACCAGCCTGCTGACCAATCTTCATGGCTTGCACATTTTCAATTGCATGGCCGGTGATACACTGCAGGAAATCTATAAAATGGCACCCCTCACCAATCATACGCCCCCCACCGCGCAAAGGATCTTGTATCCAATGGTCTGCCGGTATTTCTCCACCATTTACCGTGTAGATCATGGTCATGGGCTGTGTTCTGGAAGCCAGGAGAGATGTCATTTTCTTGGCGTATGGTGAAAAGCGTCGGTTATAACCAACCATCAAGTGCTGCGAATGGCTATTCATTGCCTTCTCGATTTGCATCAAACCTTCTTCATTGATTGAAAGTGGTTTTTCTACAAATACATGCTTGCCTGCTTCCAGTGCTTCCACAACAAACCGAGCATGCAGATGATGCCCCACAACGATGAAAACCGTATTAACCTCAGGATCTTTAAGAATTTGCTGGTAATCTGTTGTAGCCTTTTGTATTCCAAATTTTCTAGCTGCATATCCCGACGCTGCTGACTGCAGATCTGCCACATATTTAATCTGTACACCTTCTTTGACCAAAGCCGGTATTAATACACTTTTAGAAAATCCACCCGCACCAATCACACCTGCCACAACTTTACCCACTATCTTTTCACTATGCACAACGGTTGTTTCAATTGTATTCTCAACCCGAGGACTACTGTCATAATCCAGTAGAATACCCAATGCACCACCTTTTAAATTATCATAGGCCTGCACTGCATCCTTGAAATTATATCGGTGGGTTATCAGTTCATTCACATTTACATGACCATCGGCAATGGCTGTTAATATAGCCTCTATATTTCGCTGTTCAGTCCACCTGACAAAACCGTGAGGGTAATCCTGGCCACCCTGTTCATATTTGTCGTCATAACGACCGGGGCCATAAGAACAGGACACTTGGAAAGTGAGTTCCTTTTTATAAAAATCACTACGACGCAACTGTAGCCCAACAACGCCTACCAAAATAATACGTCCACGTGGTCGGCAAGCCTCAGCTGCCTGATGTACAATATCATCAGACTTTGCAGAGGCAGCAATGATTACCCCATCTATACCTTTTCCGGTCGAGACTGCTTCTGCTGCCTTTACTGGGTCAGCTCCGCCAGACAAATCGACTATAGTTGCCCCATATTTTCCAGCCAAAGCAAGCCGTTCTTTATCAAAATCTACAGCCAGCACCTTACAACCACTGGCCCTTAACAACTGCACACTTAAAAGACCCAACAATCCCAAACCGAATACCATAAAGGTTTCGCCTAATGTGGGTTCAGCCAGGCGCACACCTTGTAACGCTATACTGCCTAAAACACCAAATGCGGCCTGTTCATCACTGATTGCATCTGGTATTTTAACACAAAGATTTCGTGGGACAATAACCATTTCTGCATGCGGACCATTACTGGCCACACGGTCACCTGGCTGCAAATCGATTACACCTGCACCGACTCCCAACACCACCCCACTGTTACAATACCCCAGAGGCAGGGGCTCATCCAGTTTCCTGAATACGGCTTCCAGTGTGGGCATCAAACCATCAGTCCGCATTTTGTCCAGAACCTGCTGCACTTTTTCAGGCTGTTGCCTGGCTTTCTGAAGCAGGTTGGCTTTACTAAACTCAACCAACATCTTTTCCGTACCCACCGAGACCACGGTTTTCCGGGTTTGTATTAATACATGACCTGGTTGCATCACAGGGGCTGGCAATTCAGCTAATTCCATCACACCCGTTTTCAGATTTTGAAGAATTTGTTTCATCTAAAATTGCCTCTTGAATATTTTCAAATGTAAGTTAACAAGCAGGTAGGATATTACTTTAGCGCAGCAAAATGCGTTTTCACTAATGCTTCTTTTTCATCTGGGCGTGGGTAATTAATTAATACAGCCCTGTATTTTCCTTTAAAAACAAATAGGCTGCCTGCGGAAGCACCAATAATGCCATGTCGGGCAATTAACTGCCCAATATCTTCCAATGTACCAGCACCACCCAATACAGACATAGGCACGGAAATCACTTCCCTAATTTGATCAATAATATTGAAATCATAGCCCTTCATCACGCCATCCTGATCAACAGAATTGACAACAATCTCACCAACACCAAGTGCTTCCAGGCGCTTAGCAAAGTCAATCGGATTCAATCCTGTTTTCTTAGTGGCATTATGGGTGTACAACTCGTACTTATTGCCCATTTTCCGTTTTTTTACATCCAAAACAACTATCACACTCTGACTACCAACCTGAACAGCCATCTCTGTTACCAGATTAGGATTTTCCACCGCAGCCGAACTGATGGCCACCTTTTCTACACCTAAACCGAATATGCGTCTAGCCTGTGTCGCTGTTTTTATACCACCTCCATAGCAAAGAGGCATGCGGCATTCCATGGCCAGATTTTCAATCATTTTATAATCCGGTTCACGCCCTTCTCTTGAGGCATCAATATCGACAACGATCAATTCATCTACTTCTTTTTCGTTATATATCTTTACGGCATTAATAGGATCGCCCACATACTTGGGATCTTTGAACCGGACAGTTTTCACTAATCCTTTATTATGAACCAATAAACATGGTATTATTCTTGGATAAAGCATTATGATAAGTTTCCGAAATTACTGAGCAACTGAATACCATTTTGATGACTTTTTTCAGGGTGAAACTGAATTCCAAACACATTAGCACGGTTTACAGCACAAGAGAATTTTTTGCCATACACCGAAGTCGCTATACAATGAGTTTGGTCTGTGCAATTAAAATAAAACGAATGCAAAAAATAAAATCGTGGCGTTTCACTAAATCCTGATAAAATGCTATTATTGCTGAGAGGGTTAATGGAATTCCACCCCATATGGGGCAGACGGGTTTGCCCTGTAAGCTGAGATATGTCCATTTTCCTGACATGCCCTTTGATCCAGCCCAATCCAGGCAACTGGCCCTCTTCACTGTCTTCAGCCATCATCTGCATGCCAACGCAAATACCCATAACCGGCAAGTTCCCAACCAATACCAGTTCATCAAGCCGATCTCTTAACCCTGATTGATTCAGCTGATCCATGGCATGATCAAACGCGCCAACTCCCGGCAAGATAATCTTTGAAACACCCTCAAAATCATTCACGCAACTGACGGTTCTGTACGGCATATCCAAATTTTTGTAGATATTAGCAAAGGCACGGATGTTGCCAAGACCGTAGTCAAGGATCCCAATCACCGTTTACCGCCCCTTTCCAAACCCAATGTACGCATTACTTTTGCCCCAACTTTATATATATTTTGTTGAGACTTATAATCCAGATGTGTGTTTTTAGGCATATCCATATATGCTTGAAGCTCTTCAACACTAATTCCCAGTTTCGTGGCAACGTATTCAAATTCCTGTTTAATAGTATCCTCATCATATGCCGGTTGCTTTAGCTTTGCCAAGGCCTCTTCACGGGTCATTTGTCCAGTCAATATCAAACTGGAATATTGAACTTTACGGGTATCAAAACCAAATCGTTTGGGCAACCAGTATGATTCATAAAATTTAGTAAACCTTGATTCAAAATGTTTCTGCGGATAAGGCTGCCACCCATACTTATCTTCCAGCAATTGCATGGCATCGGCCTTGTGGTACAGCACATAATCCAAAGGTTTTATGACCTTTATCCCTTTGATATAATTCAGATAAACCTTATGCCATAATATGTTCGTTAGGGGGAAGTTCTTAATGGGTCTAGTACCATGCTTTTTATGTATATCTTTCAATTGAATGGAATCAGACTGGAAGTACATCCATTCCATTGGATTTCTTACACATTCTGTAGAATAATTAGCACCTGTCAATATATATTTCACCTTGTACTTGGAGGCGAAATTGTACATAGTAGCGAAAAAAGCATGATCCTGAGGCACATCAATATGAGGTACACCTGACTTAAAGAAAGCCAGTTGCAAATCTTTCATCTCTTCCCAATCAATCACATGAGTATAGAGATCTAAATTCAACTTATCAATTAAGCGCTCAATATTATTTACTGCAATCTGCGAGTTCCAGCCTGCATCCACATGGAATATCAAGGGTCTGAGACCATATTCCTCTTTTACCACATGGGTTAAATATGAACTGTCTATGCCTCCGCTAATACCCAGGATACAGTCAAAGTCTTTGTCCTTACCGGTTTTTTTTATTTTCTCAATAATATGCTGTAGCTCTGCTTGGCTTTTTTCATCTGGGTGCCAGCTGGGCTGGATATCTTTATAGAAAGTACGGCAATGATCGCAAACTCCTTTCTCATCAAAAGTAATTTTTGAGTCTGTAGTGTCCATAATGCATAGACTACAAATTTGCATTTTTTCCCCATAGTTTATTATATCGTCTATAAATTTTATGAGATTTTTTTGCTATCTCCCAAAGCTCTCTACTAGGAACCTTGACCATCGTTGAATGCAAATTATGGTGAACCACTATTGTCGGTTCATAGAATACAGCTAAACTATTTTGCTGCAATTGTAGGCTTAGAAAAAATTCTTCCCCCATTAAAAATGTTGGAGCCCATAATTTTTCGAAGTAACGAAAAAATAAAGGTGTTAGTATATAACATGCACCATAACCCTGATAAATGGTTTGAGGCACATCGTGGAATTTTTCATCTTTTCTATCTGTAAAAAAAATTGTGTTGGAAGCAATATATTTAATAACTTTTGCAAAAAAATAATTAAAATAGAACAAATCATAAATTATTTCTCGGAAAAAAGTTATTTTTTCTATAACATGTGGATTTTGATGTTCTCCGGCTAGTGTTATAATGTTCGGGGAAATTACAGGATACTCTTTACACAAAGATTGCTTCTGTTTTAATTTCATGAAAAAATTACTTGGGAAAATTAAATCATTATTACCAACTACAATAATCTCTATTCCTGGATGATTATTACGAATAAATTCAATACCTATGTTTAGGCCCGGAAAATATCCCAAATTTTTAGCATTTTTAATAATTTTTACATTATCAAATTTTTCTTTAAATTTCTCGAGCCGCTGCTGTTCGAAAATTCTTGAATTATTATCCACAATTACAATAAAGGGACAGAATTGGCCAGCGAGGTTTATGATTGACTCTATAGCCTGTATTGTTATATTTGTATTATTATAATTGGTAAACACAAAACCAACACTATTTTTAATATTTATATCCATTTTAATTAATTCATCCTATGGTATTTTGCTTATTAGAATGCAAAGAAAGAAAATAAAAACTAATGAAACACCAAAAGCCAATATCAGCAAAAAAATTGACGCTAAAGAATAGTTTTGGGAACCAAAGAGAAAAAAATAAAAGGCCGAGAATTTTAACCGTTTTATTTGAATCGATCATCTTTTTAAATGACTTAAAAATCATTACAACAAATACTAATAGTCCAACACTTCCAAATGTTACCATGATTTCAAAGTAGATATTGTGTGCATATATACCATATGAATTTTCAAAGGCCCCAATACCATGACCCAGTATTGGGTTATCGCTAATCATCGAGTTAGCATATCGCCAAATGTTTAATCTTGGGCCAACATAAGCAAGGCCATCATAAGTAGCAATATAATTTTTCAATCTAATAAAATTATTACTTTGATAGCCTCGATCAGAAAAAAGGAAATAAAAATAATTAATAACTGCGCTAAAATTAAGAGAGAAAATAGCGACTACAGACCCTAACGGTAATATAAAATACCAAGCATTCTTATTTTTTAACCCGTAATTAATTATAAAGTATAATAATAAGAATGAAACTACAGTTAGGATAACACTTCTATTAGAAAAAATTACAGCCTCTAAAAAAGCTATTAGAACTAAAAACAACATCCATTTTATTCTAAGGAAATGGTATCCAATAAATAGACCTAGAAATGCAGGGAGAGCTAAATTGAAACCGAAATCCATATAATCAGTAAATATCACAAAATTATTTAATGGGTCTAAACCAAATACGATCAGAGCTAATGCTGAGAACCAAGCGAAATAATAAAGTAACTTGTATACATCTTTTACTTTTGAAAGAAAAATGACGGGCAAAAGTCCAGCATAAACAAATTGATACAAATATGAAAATGTGTAAGAATTGCTGCGGATCAATGAATCAAAAGAAAATATTGCCAAAAATAGTAAAAAAAGTAGCCCAGCCTTTTCTATGCTCAATTTTTTATTTATTAATAAATTAATAACAAAAATATATACTAAGAGCAGCACAAAAACAACATGTACAAACATGCTTATTGTATAATATTTTCTTGCTATCAACTTTAAAAACAAAAAACTCCAATAATAACTAACAAAAATGAATGCCGGTAAATCGATTTTTTTTATGTTACTTATTCTAATCATTTATGTTTCCTATAATTGACTCTTACCCATTGTAAAACATGATTCCAAGAATATTGCATAAAAAAGAAGGCTGAGTTTGTAATAAGCCTAAAAAATATTTTTACAGCAAGAATAAAATGCTGATTTTGTAAGTGATCGAAGAATACCTTAACAAAATGACTCGCAAAAACTTTCTTTTTGAAATTTTTGTTTCTTACATTTATTTCATTGATTTTTTCATCAAATTCTGCAAGATAGCTATTCTTTAACTGCTCTAATGCCTTACCATGTAATTCATTTTCGGCTTTATTAGGTCCCATTATGATTAATGATCTTGGTATTGAATAAATCTGATATTTTTTAAAAAAGCGAAGTAATAATTCCGAATCTTGATGTCTACGATAATTTATATTAAACCCACCAATATCTTCAAGACAACTCTTATAAATCATTAACGTTGATGTGGCTGGAATAAACTCGGATAATAATATTTGCTCTTTTAAATCACCTGATACTGTTAACGTAACTAAAACTCCATTTTCCATTCGGCCACAATATACACCATCAAATGACTTATTTGAAATTAATTTATCTAATTGTATCTTTATTTTTTGGGGCAAAAACCAATCATCATCATCCAAGAAACAAATTATTTCACCTTTCGCATGAAGTATTCCTGTGTTTCTTGCGGCGGCACCATTTTTATTTTTTTCATGTTTAATATAGCGCACCCTCTTGTCATTGCTATAAAATGACATTAAATTTTCAGTTTCAAGCCTAAACTCTGTAACTGGGTCATTATCATCGACAACTACTACTTCAATATTTTGATAAGTTTGGTTCAAAACTGAATTAATAGCACGCTTTAAACACTGTGCGCGCTGGAATGTGGGTATTATTGTACTTACTAGTAAATCATTGATCATCTTCATTGTGACGTCTATTCCCTTTTTTATACACTAAATGGAAATATTTGTACCGCTTCCAAAAGACATCCGTTCGCCTCTTCGATAGTTTTTAACCCATATTCAACAAAAGTAACGTTTTGTTTTCTATTCATTTTTTTTGGAACTATCCTAATAAATAAAGCTTTTGTGATTCTTGAAATAAAGAAAATAGTAATATGTTTAAATAGCCCAAATTTGTTCTTAGACAAGATTAATGCATCTTTCCAATATACAGGATGGTAAACTATAAATTTAGCGAGCATATATTCAAAGTTAACTTTTTCAATAAGGTTTTCACGCCCCATATATCTTAAAGCTTTAATTGCTGATTCTGGCCAAACAGTCTCCGTTGCCCATAATTTAGGAATATTTTTTTCCCATTTTTCTTTTGCATTTTTTGGAAGAGCAGGAACATCTTCAATGTGTGCAACATTGTTTTTCAATTTTCGGACACCCCCATTATGCAATTGTGATGCACCTGAAATAATAACCGGAAAATCAATAATTACATATTTGCTTACCACAAAGCACAGTGCCACGCCATTAGCTATATCTGGGGATGGGCCTGGAAAATATGTCCCTCCCATGTCATATATTTTATTTAATATCTTCCTTTTTACAATCCCATGATAAACTAAAGGCAAATTCCCTCTATTTGTAAAACCTTTTTCCATAATTTCAAAAAGGGCCTTTTGAGGATCTATAGTTTCACTTTTACCAGTAAATCTCTTATAATGTAATGTTGATTTGACATTATTTCTTTTATTAGAAATGTAATCCGGCCACCAATATCTCACCTCAGAAGATACTAATGAATCAATATCATATTTTTCCATCCACTTTACACAATCAACTATGTGGTTAGTGATCCCATCATCATCTCCAATAAAACAAACATACTCGCCTGTTGAATTTAATATAGCAAGGTCTGAATTGTCTGATATTGAAATTTGTTCTGCTGTATGTGCATATTTAACATATGGATACTTTTTTTGGGCTAGAAATTTTAATATTTCTTCATTATTAGATGTATTATCTTGCAATACCAATTCAATTTCATCAGAATTGAAGCTATCAATAAGGGAAATGAGATGTTTAAGATATTTATACCTATCTTTTGTTGGTACTACGATACTGAGCAATGGTTTCATATAATTTCTTTCCAAATAATTTCATTTTTTAAAAATTCGAATCACTTTAGATGGTGCCAATACCAATACATTGAAAATTAAAGAACAACCAACAACAAATCCAATCTCTAGAAATAATATTAGCCGGTGGTTTACCTTAAAACTGATTACATGGCTTAGTGCCAATGTTACACTAACTGAAATTAATATTGGAAAAAAGAAGTTCTTTAAAAACAATTTTTTAGTTTCAAGCTGCATAAATCTTCTATTCACTAACAATATATAAACAATTCCGATAAAAACTTGAACAAAAGAATAGGTAATGGCTGCCCCAATACCACCATAAATTTTAGTTAATATCCAATAACCGGGCATTGTTATCAATAAACTTGTAAGCCCCAAAATATTGTTATACTTTGTAAAGCCATTTGCAATGGCCACATTGAAAGGAAGATTTTGTAAAGCGAGAAAAGCCGTACCAGCAGCAATCCATGGCACATAGATATAAGCCTTTTCTGCAAGTTGACTATTGTTTGTCCAAATCCAGATTAAATCCTTTGCAAACACAATCAATCCTGCTGCGAAAGAAAACACTACAATGGATACAAATGAATATGCCAAATTAAAAATACGTACAGCTTCCATTTTCTTTCCAGCTGTAAAAAGAGCTGTCATTCGAGGTAAAATTGCGGTTGATACAGGAGCACTAATAAAGCTCAACCCATTTGAAAGCGCAAAAGCTAATGTATATAATCCCAACACCTCAATGGGCATTAACCTACTTAATGCCAACTTATCCATTTGAGTATTTAAACCTGCCACCATGGAGATTAGCATCATACCTCCTGCAAATTTCCATACTTTTAGAATCACTTCCATTTCAATTTTTGGTTTTTTAAAAAAAGACAAGGTTGTGTTAGTTAATATAAAGTTTAAGTCATAACGAATTATTACAACATATAAAAGTGTGGTTATAACTTGCCATAGAAAAAACAATTTAAGGGAAGGGTAAAATGAAATGGGTATCAATACTAAGCCGTTGCGTACAACACCATAAAACACCTGGTACATATTAGATTTAACTTGCTTTTCCAGTCCAATAAAACCCCCTGAATAAAAATTTCCCAGCAACCTTAATCCTATCTCAACACTGATGATTTTAAAATAAAGGGAGGCTTCCCCCGGTTGGATATTGTCCAAATTCAACCATTTAAAAGCAATGGACCCAGATACTGCTAACAGTAATATTATTACAAATCCTGACATAAGAAAATAAAATGATTCAAGAGTATTAAAAATTTGAATTCTTTCAGCAATTGAATTTTTATTTGATGCGAACTCGCGTGAAAGAGTTGCCGTTAAACCAGCATCCATCATCGCCATTATTCCGTTTAGTACCAAAGTAAAACTTATTATAGAATAACTTTCCAGTCCTAATACATGAATATAAAGAGGGACAAATAAGAAATTAGATAATACACTCCAAAATCTTCCAATAAAATTTGCAATTATGTTTTTTTTCATAAATAATTTGCCAGAGTAAATAAAAGAGCGCGGCCCTAAAATTTCATATCCCTACGTCAAGCCAACAGGGTATTGCAGAAATTATTTCTTCGGACTAGCCTGCACCTAGAATAAAATGCGTCGCAAGTAATGGAAAATGCAATCCAAAGAGGATAAATTTCCAAAACTCAGATCAGTACATTCCACCATTAATATTTATTTCTGTACCAGTAACGTATTCCGATGCAATAAGAAACTCAATAGCATTGGTTATGTTATGCGGTTCACAGAGTCGTTTGAGTGGTATCGTTTCTATAATTCTTTTCAAAATATCATGAGGAATAGTTTCAATCATACCAATATTACAATAACCTAGATTCAAGCAGTTAGATGTTATACCTTTAGTCGCATTTTCTATTGCTATAACTTTGCTCATCCCCCAAAGTGCTGCCTTTGAAGCAGCATAAGCAACATTGCCAGGTGTTCCAATTTGAGGGACAACAGAGGATATGTTAATTATTCGTCCATAATTTTGCTTTCTCATAATCGGGAGCAACTTTTTTATTAACGTAAATGAAGCGACACTATTTAATTCTAAAGTATCTTTAAATTGCTGAATTGATTGTTTATGAGCAATAGCAGCAAATGAAACACCAGCTGCATTGATTAAAACGACGTCCTTTAACGATAGAGAATAAATAAATTTTTCTATTGCATTTTGATCTGTTAAATCAATACATACGAAATTTGATAAATGACTTTTGGGTTTGGTTTTATTATAAATACCAATTACAGCATCATCTTTTTCTAAAAAATAATTAAAAATATAGTTGCCAATACCTCGAGAAGCTCCTGTAATTATTATCATATCTTCAAGACCATTTTAGTATTGCTGCGCCATACGTCCATCCAGAGCCAACAGCTGCAAATAATAAGGTAGATCCTTGCTTTAACAATCCATCTTTGTTAACCTCATCAAGTAGAATTGGTATTGTACCACCACTTGTATTAGCATATTTATCCATATTTGTCATTACTTTATCAAATGGCAATCCAATAATTTCTGCCGTTTTTTGAAGAATTTTAATTGAAGGTTGATGTGGAATCATATAGTCGATATCATTAATTAATAAACCAGTATCAGCCAATACTTGGTTTATTGCTTTCGGTAAAACAACTGTTCCTGTTTCATAAACTGCACGACCATTCATTTGAAAAAAATGAAGCCCTTTTTTCACAGTCTCTTCACTGGCAGGCATTTCTGAACCACCAGCCGGTACTGTATAGTTCCATTTTCCCCTGCCATCTGTATATAGACGAAAAGCTAAAAAGCCTTCAATTATATTTCCATAAGACAACACTGCAGCCCCTGCACCGTCGCCAAAAAAAACCGCATCCCTACGTGTCCAATCTGTAATTCTAGAAAAGGTGTCAGCTCCGATTACTAAAACATTATCATATACTCCCGCTGCAATAAACTGAGAAGCTACTGACATGCCATATAAAAAACCACTACATACTGCTGATAAATCGAATGCAACTGCATTATACGCTTGTATTTTGTCCTGAACAATTGCAGCAGTTGAAGGAGCAAGTCTGTCAGGTGTAGCAGTGGCTACTATAATTAGGTCAATATCATTCCTTGTTAAGCCAGAATCTTCTATTGCCAATAGTGCCGCTTTAGACGCCAAATCGCTTGTCGCCTCATTTGCAGAAGCAATACGACGTTCTTTAATTCCAAGATTTTCTTCTATCCAATTGGAATTGGTTGAAACCATTTTTTCCAATTCCTGATTGGTTAGAATTTTTTCCGGGACATATGAACCTGTTCCTATAATTTTTACGTTGCGTACAAGTTGTTTCATGACTAATCCAATTCCTATAATTTCCACATTACGAATAAGTTGCTTTATGATTATATTGTGTTCTTTTAATATCCTTCTTCAACCCCCATTTCAAAATTAAACGAATTTTGAATTTGAAATTTCTTTTCTGCGTTTATTTGAACTGCGATTATAGTTATTGGCAAACTGAATTGTGCACCCGATACGAATCCACATTCCATAAGTGCATCATGATTCAAGGCTTCTGAATTATTCCACACATTTATTTCTTCAAGCCCATGTCTCTTGCATACCGATTTACTAACTTCGATCAAACGTTTTACATTATCTTTCGACCCATGTAAATCAAGTATATGGCAATACGTTGAATACGGTTTTAAAACAATATTGGCATCACCGAAGGTGAAAATCATATAATGCACCTTGGGGTGCCATAAGAATCGAGTATTACGGTACGATGCCGGTTCATCAAAACTATTATGTGTGCTAGATGGTGTGTTTATTTGAGCAAAATCAACAACCGTATTTACATCTTTACGAAAATAAATTCCATCATTATCTTTCAAATCCACGCTATAAGTTTCATTATATATTATTTCTTCCCACCCGGCCTTTAGGTGCCCTCCTACAACAGAACGTCCTGTTTGAGGAAAACCAATTATATATTCAAATTCAGCTCTTTTCCTTTCACATTGAATCGCAAACTCACTTAATTTAACAAATAAACCCATTCTGCGATAATCCGAACTAATTCCAACTGCAAAACATCGTCCGACCTTATTCAATTCATTATTGCTATTTCTCATCATTTTGGGCTCTACGCTCCATATTCCAATTAAACGTTCACCGTCATATAAGCCATAAGTACGAGTAATGCTTAAGCGAGGATCTGATGATCTTATTCTGTTGTGATACCACTCAATCCAATTAACATCTATATCTGCACTTTTAAAAAGTTCGCGATGAATCTTTATATAACTATCCTGTTCTGTACCACAAGGATCGATTAATCTAAAGTTAAAGTTTATCATAGCAAATTCTCCTTATTTATCCACCAACCACAAGGCAAAGCTACAAATCGGGAAAAAAAATCCTTTACACCTGGTAGTTTTTCATATTGTCCAAAAACCGAATATTTATTATTGGGCAGATGTACGCCGGAAGCAAAAAAATCTTTGTCGCGGAAATGCAGTATCGCCTCTTGCTTGTTAGGTACTAAAACCCCAAAAACCCAATAATTTGGGTTTTGAAAAGGTTTTCCAAATATTTTATATTGAGGATATTCAGCAACAATGTTTTCTTTCCATGTGCGAGCATTTTCACGTTGCATATTAAGCAGCTTTTCAATTTTTCCCAATTGCAAACAACCTATATAGCTATTTGGTTCGCTCAAAGTAGCACCGTAGCCTGGCTCAAGAATATCACACTTCGAAGAAATTTCGCCCAATAGATTTCGAAAAATATTACGGTCAACCCCCAAGTCTCTTATTAGTTTGACTTTCTCAATAAATGTTTTGTCTCGAAAAGCAACAGCTCCGCCATCAATAGCATTAGGCAACCGTACGGTTTGGAATGAAAAAACTGTAGCATCGCTGCCTGTGTTCCCTATTTTGTTACCTTTATATTCCGAACCAAAAGCTTCAATAGCATCATCAACCACAAAAATACCATTTTTTTTACCAATTTCATTGATTTCATCAATATAACCCGGATACCCACAATGGTGGTTATGGAATATAGCTTTGGTTTTCGGTGTAATCATTTTTGCTACACTATCAGGAGACAATGTTCCTGTTTCGGGGTCAATATCGGCCCAAACAACTTTTGCGCTCAAAGTAGCAAACGGTTGGTTTGAGGCCAGGCAACTCATTGGTGAGGCAATTACTTCTTCACTAGGTCTTATTCCAAGTGTTGTAAGTACCACCAACATGGCCGAATTAAAAGAATTCACCACAAATACATTAGGATTCTCAATATATTTCCCTAGTTCTTCTTCAAATTTCCGACCCCATTTACCGTAACTTAAAGCACCGGAATGCAGGATTGTATCCATTTCAGGTAATTCTTCTGGCATATAGGGTTTATAAAGCGGAATCATATTTACCATCCTTTTTTGATGGTTTCAACAATCATTGCCCTTTCTTGAGGATTAACCCAATAGCCACAGGGCAAATGTACCAATCGGGAATAAAATTTATCTAGGTTGGGTAATTTAACTGGGAAATCATTCAAATAGCTGTGCCAATCGTTACGTTTGTGCAGTTCAGAAGCCATAATGCCTTTTTCGCCCATTTGTTTTATAAATCCTTCACGATTTTCAACTTTCAACGTGTAGAGCCAGTAAGCTGGTTCACTTCCAGGATAATAATTTATCAAATCAACACCGGGGATGTTTTGAAGTGATGAGTCAAAATATTTTCCGTTGTCGATATGGATATTTAATATGGTATCAATTTCGTCCAACTGAACCAATCCAATGGTGGCGTTTATATTGTTCATGTGGTACTTATACCCTTGAACTTGAATATCATTTTCAAGACGGGTGAGTTTTTTATCAATTCCAAACCAACGGATAAGTTTAGCTTTTTCGTATTCCTCCTTAGTTGCTATTTGGAGCATCCCCCCATCAATAGTGGTAAGGAGCTTAATAGCCTGAAACGAAAAAACAGTGAAGGGGAAATGATTCCCGGTTTTAAAACCGTTATATTTAGCACCCAATGCATGTGCGGCATCGTGTATTACAGGGATATTGTATTTTTTTGATATTCTTTGAATTTCAGAAACATTGACAGGAATCCCAGCATAATCGACTACCATGATAGCTTTTGTGAATTCATTGATATTCTCTTCAATGGATTTGGGAGAGATGTTTCCTGTATGGTAATCTACATCTGCATAACGGATTTTTGCGCCAACCATTTTAATAGCCACGTTGGTAGGTTCTGCTGTAAGAGCGGTGGAAATGACTTCATCGCCGGATTTAACACCAATAAGAATGAGTGCAATATGAAGGGCGGCAGTGCCTGAGTTTACAGAGAGAGCGTGCCCGCTACCGATAAATGCTTCAAACACGCGTTCAAAGTTTTCAACCTGTTCGCCCTGTGCCACGTAACCGCTATAAAGCACTTTTTCCAATTCGGGCATCAGCTTCTCGCGGTCAGGGATGTTTGTTTTTACTAAAGGTATCATAATTTTACTTTAAGTTCGTTTTGTACGTAATTAAGGGTTAGAAGTAATTCTTTTAACTCATCCTTGTTCAGACGTTGCGTATTGCCTGAATTGTATTCTTTATCAATTAGCTTGGGTCCATCGGTTTGAATGTAGTTGCTGTAGTTCAAGTCGCGCACATCGGCCGGAATGCGGTAAAAATCGCCCATATCATCGGCCTTTGACATTTCTTCCTTGCCACAAAGCGTCTCGTGCATTTTCTCACCATGTCGAGGGCCAATAAGCTGAATTTCATTATTGGCATTAAAAAGTTCTTTCAGTGCGTGAGCTAGCGTTATAATAGTTGCAGCTGGTGCTTTCTGAACAAACATATCACCTGGCTTGGCATGTTCAAAAGCAAAAAGTACTAATCGTACCGAATCCTCCAATGACATCATAAATCGGGTCATCTCAGGTTCAGTAATCGTAAGTGATTCGCCTTCTTTTATTTGTTTAATAAATAATGGGATAATTGATCCTCGGGATGCCATGACATTGCCATACCGTGTTGTACAAATCACACCGCCATTAGCTTGTATACGCGGGTCACGTGCTTTTGAGATAGCAAGTTTTTCCATTATGGCCTTGGTCATACCCATGGTATTAATTGGATAAACCGCCTTGTCGGTACTTAAAACTACAACTTTTTTTACATTATTTCTCGCTGCAGCTTCTAAAACATTTTCAGAACCTAGAATATTGGTTTTAACAGCCTGCAGGGGGAAAAATTCGCAAGAAGGTACTTGTTTCAAAGCAGCAGCCTGAAAAACATAATCGACACCGAACATAGCAGAATTAATACATTCAAAATCACGAACATCACCGATTATGAAATTGAGTTTGTCACTTTTGTAACAAATCCGTAAATCTTCTTGTTTCTTTTCATCCCGGCTGAAAATACGAATTTCCTGAATATCCGAATTGATGAAATGCTTCAATACAGCATTTCCGAACGAACCGGTACCACCGGTTATCATAAGTGTTTTATCCTTGAACATCATAATTAAAACTTCCTAACAAAGTAAAATTAAAAATTCTTTTTTTAAAACAAATAGAACTAGTGTAATGATTTGCAATTTA
>JAGLOF010000032.1 GCA_023139105.1 bacterium | reverse complement strand
TAGACTTGGCAACAGACCTTGCGGTTCAGAAAGGTGTCTTGTGCCGGTTCATGGCCCGAGATATGACAAGCACAGTAAAGGGTTTGGACAACGCCTTTGATTTTGCATACGACTGGGAGGTACTCCATCACATCTTCCCGGAAACTCGAGAGCAATACGTTATGAACGTCCACCGAATGTTGCGTTCAGGTGGCAAGTACTACTCGCTTTGTTTCAGCGAGAATGACCCGCCCAGCTTCGGTGGAGACGGAAAATACAGGAAGACCCCCCTTGGCACGACACTCTATTTTTCCTCCGAGCGTGAGTTGCGTGAGTTGTTCAAGCCTCTGTTCAATATCGAGCAAGTGCGGACCATAGAGGTTGTCGGGAAGATGGCATCTCATATGGCTGTTGAAGCTTTAATGTCGAAGAGGGAAGTCATTGATCGCCCTGGGGCTGTGCCCCATACATGATATTATGATGATGATAGTGTGAATTTATCCGAAATAATGAGAGACTTAAAGAATTTTACTTCCGGGAAGATACGGGAGCAGCTTTAAGAAGAAGACCGACATGATTTGTTGAAAAAGTTTAAACGGGCAGCATCCAATTTATCCAAACAGCAGTACAAGATTTGGCAGGACGAGTATCATCCAGTTGCTCTGATATCTGTAAAGTGGATAACTGAGAAGATGAATTACATACATAATAATCCTGTTCGTAAAGGTTTTGTTGAGACAGCTGAGCATTGGAAATACAGCAGTGCCCGGAACTGGATTGCCGGCGATGATACATTTATCAAAATTGACAAAGGATTGATTATGTAGCAGGGGCACAGCCCCAGGGCGATCGCAACATTGTAGCCCGTATATAATTTAGTAGTAAACTGAAAAATCCTACTTCTGAAGTCGGCTACTATTCTTATACAAACCGTTACCAAACATTGACAAAAAGAGAAAAATCATGAAATCAATTAGAAGTTTTATTTTAGTTACTCAAATATCACTAATTTCTTTATTGCCTTCATTTGCACAGAAAAACGTTAATGATAAATCGAATTTACCTATTTTAAAGGGATCTTATTTAGGACAAAAACCACCGGGAGTAATCCCTGAATTATTTGCTCCGGGATTTATTTCTACAGAGAAAAGAGAGCTTAATTCGGTATTTTCTCCAGATGGAAATGAATTTTATTATTCGATTTATACTCCAGAACCTTTAGGGGATTATACAATCTGGGTTACTAAGATGATTGATAGCGTGTGGACAAAACCTGAAATAGCACCTTTTTGTGGAGAATTTACTGATGTGGACATGTCTTTTTCGCAGGATGGAAAGCGATTATATTTCTGTTCACGTAGACCCATTCCAGGAAATCCTAAACCTGAATATTACGTTTGGTATTGTAACCGCTTAGAAGATCATTCTTGGTCTGAACCTGTCATGATGGATTTCCCAGTAAATACTCCATTTAGTGAGACTTACCCAACATTTACAAAAGAGGGGCGAATGTATCTGGCTTCGAATCGGAATGGTTCAACTGGCAGTAAGGATGTCTATTCTCTAGATTATGTGGATGGAAAATATACTAATGCAGTTAATCTGGATGAATCAATCAATACGGTATATGGTGAAGGGGACACTTTTATAGCTTCTGATGAAAGTTATATGATTATTTCATGTTGGGGTCGGCCTGAAGGAAAAGGTTTGGATATAAGTTTTAAAAAAGAGGATGACACCTGGACTAAAAAAGTGAATATTGAAAAAACACTGAATTGGAATACCACGGGAGGATGCCCTTATGTTTCACCAGATGGGAAATATTTTTTCTTTACCAGCAATGGTGACATTTATTGGGTGTCTGCAAAAATTATTGAAGAATTGAAACCTTTGGAATTGCTAAAGAAAGAATAATACGTTTGGTAACAAGAAAGTATAAAGCATTAAAACGCTTCATACTTCATCCGTTAGGCACAAGCAAAAAAAGCAGAACTTTAAATTTACATATTAGTTAACCGAAAAAGAATAAAATTAAATGGAAAAAATAAAACAATACAAAAATATTCTGATCGCCCTGAGGCTGTGCCCCCGAGCGTATTGTTGAAGGGGCGAAACATCGGAGACATGATTCCCATGCCTCAATCATTGTCAAAAATACTTTTGCATATATTCTGTAATTTACCCATTCAAATCAACAGACCTATAATTTCATTTAATTGCCAGAAGAGCAATTTTTGTTCATTCATTTCGTGTATTTCGTAGGTAATGCTCTTTGTTTTACCCTCTTTTTGACGATTTTCTCCAATTATCAGGTAACTGGCTCTTGACTTTATCTACCATGCATACTATCTTGGTAAGTGTACTTTACAATATACTTTCTAAATCTACCTGTACGTTACTGTTTTTGGGTCAATACTTTTGTTGATCAATGTGCAATTTTCAATATGTAGTTGCACTATCTATATCAGTAGCACGTTTTTATCCATTTTTTTAAATTTTCAATAATTAGACACTGGCGCGCTCTTTGTGGAAGGGGACGTGCCCGTGTCCGTCTGAATTTTTTAATTCAGGTATGTCGTGTGTTTGACCGGCATCTGATGTTGTATTTGGAGATGTTGGGGATCCCTTTTGTTGTTTGTGGAGGGGGAGCTGGAGTGATAAGTCTACAGAAATGCATGTGGTCGTTAGTTGTCTGCCCAATTGACCCTCAAATCGGTTAGGGGATTTGTTTTTCAGCTTATAGTAAACATGGGGTTTGTCACGGTGATGGTGGAACATGTAAATTATATGAGATTTTTATGGGCCACAGGCAATAAGTTCGTGATATTTTTATGACACAAGAATGACGCAGTTTTTACATTACTCAAACCCAAACGTGATAATGCAATTTGAAAAAACGATTACTTTAATACGTGTCAACAAAACAATGTTATGTTTTTGGTTTTGCAGAGATAAAATAATAACAAATATTAAGGAGATTGAATCATGAAAAATTTTCAACTTCATAATAGATTTTGTAACATTTTTATACCTTCTGTCCTTCTAATCTTTTGTTTTTGTTTGACTAATTTGGTTATTGCTCAAACGCCTGTTTATTTATTAAATAAACAAGCTGATCAATTAATCAATGGTGAAGAAACAAGCCTTTGGGAAAATGATTGGACAGACATGACTGATCCTGCCCAGTACTGGGGGGTGGCTACGACATCATACCATGGTATGGCTTACCTTGGCGATGATAAAGTGCTGCTGTTTGGCGGACAGGACCATGGTGCTCTACAGGAAACCTGGGTTTATGATCTCAGCGAAAACGACTGGAGCTGGAAAGATCTATCTAACCTGCCTGATAACAGAACGAATATGGGAATGGCTCATATTGGTGGAGACAAAGTGTTATTATTTGGCGGGAGTCGAACCTATGCTACATGGTTAAATGATACCTGGATTTATGATTACAGTGAAAATAGCTGGACTGAACTGTTTCCCGCAACAAGCCCTTCAAAACGAAGATCTCTCGCCATGGCCTATATTGGTGATGATAAGGTCTTATTGTTTGGTGGATTTACCGGAATCGTATCTGATGGACAACTTGATGATACCTGGCTCTTTGATCTGAGTGAAAACAACTGGACCTTGATGAATCCTTACACCAAGCCATCAACACGGGAGTCACATTCAATGGCATATTTAGGAGGGAATTTTGTGTTGCTCTTCGGAGGTAAATACAGCCTTAATAGTTCCGTTTTTTATCCGGATGACACCTGGCTTTATAATTTAAGTACGGACTTCTGGACTCAGTTAAATCCTACAACCAATCCTTCAGGAAGAAAAATGCATGATATGGCGTATATTGGTGAACACAGAGTGGTTTTATATGGTGGATCGGATGGCAAAGATGAAACCTGGGTGTATGATTTGGGTACAGACTCATGGACTGAAGATATGAATGATATCAATCCCGGAGACAGATTCGGACATGGATTCAGTGAGACGAGCATGGATGGTTCATCCCCGCCCGTTCTATTCGGTGGTTCAAGCCTTGAAACCTGGGTTTTCGGGGGAGGAGACTATCTGCAACCCACCGATCTGATTGTTAAGGAAGTAGCGGTGAAAGATCCGAATCATCCTGTAATCGTATTTGAAATATCAGTTCAGAATATTGGGGCTATGCCGGCAAGTGGCGGGTTTGTAAATAAAGTTTATCTCTCCCAGGACAATACAATTACCAGTTCGGATTATCTGATTTATGAATGGAATGTGACTCAATCGCTTGCGCCGGATGAAACCCTTTCAAGTGGGAATATACAAAATTTATTTAGTGGTGTTCCACCTGGCCAATACTATCTGGGCGTGATTGCAGACGCAAACAATACACAGTTGGAATCCAATGAAAACAATAATATAGGGTATGATGATTCGCCTTTGGTGAATGTTCCTGAAGAATCAGAGGAACCTGAAGAACCTGCGGGCAATATGATCTCAAACTGGACTTTTGCTGGTGGCATGACTGATTGGACGTTTACTGCAAACGGTGGCGGCAATGCCTCAGGTTCTGTTGAAAATGGTGCGTTTCATGCCCAAATTAACAACGGTGGTGCCTATTTGTGGGAGGTAAATTTACGGCAATTAGATTTAAACATCGTCAATGGAAAGAGCTATACTGCATCCTTTAAAGCCCGAGCAGCAAGTTCAAGAGATATCCAATCCTACGTTGCAAAGGCAAGTTCACCTTATACACTTTATAATAGTGATTATATGTTTTCATTGACTGCTGATTGGCAGACTTATACATACACTTTCAAGATGGATTATGCCACTGATCCGTCAGCCTGGATGGGATTTGACTTTGGGATTTCCGATGTGGATGTTTATCTGGATAACATTAGTCTGGTGGGAACAAGCGGTAGTGACACACCCGGCTGGGAAACCCAGAGTGCGGGTTTGAGTAACCGGTTGAATAGTGTTTCCACAGTGTCAGATCAGATTGCCTGGATTTTTGGATGGAATTGTATCTTAAAAACCGTCAACGGCGGCGGACTTTGGGAAAGTGTTGCAGGCGTTATCGACACACTCAGATTCATAGCCGGCTATGCTTTCGATGAGAATACCGTCCTGGCATCAGGATATACCACCGCATTAAAAAGAAATTTGATATTTAAAACAACGGATGGAGGCAGTAACTGGACCATGGTGTCGGATCCCGGCGGGTATGTCAATAAAATCATTATGTTCGATCAGAACAACGGTATTGGATTGGGTGATGTTTCGGGGGGGAACTGGTTTATGATCCAGACAACAGATGGCGGTGATACCTGGAATCCACAGAGCGTCACCCCGGGTGGCGGAGATGGTGAATGGTGTGCCGGGAACACAGCCTATTACTGGAATGGCTCCAATAATATCTGGTTTGTCTCAAATTTGGGAAAGGTCTATTCTTCAACCGATGGCGGTCAGAACTGGTCTTCCGGGGATGTGGCATCGGGTACCCCTTTAGTCAGCGTGGCTTTTGATGGCATAGGGAACGGTTTGGCGGGTGTCCGTAATACGGATCGTCTATTTGGCACAGATGGCAGTGGTGGCTGGACTGAAATGAGTTCACCGGCCAGTGGTGTAATTATGCATGTCGATTATTACTACAATCTTTTTTGGATTGTTTATGATAACGAAGTGTATACCTCTTCGGATGCGGGAGACAACTGGCAATTGGAAACAACGGCACCTGCAAGTGTACGGGATTTCGATTTTTACACGGCTGCCGACGATATATACGGCTGGGCTGTTGGGAATGATGGTACTATTTTGAAGTATTCACCAACAGGCACTCCGGTTTGGGAAGATGAAAAACCCGCGATGCCGGCCCAATATCTTTTACACCAGAATTATCCCAATCCCTTTAATCCTGTCACAACCCTATCCTACTCAATCCCGGAAACAGGGAGTGTCAGGCTTGAAATTTACAGCATATTGGGTAAAAAGATCGCGACGTTGATCGATGACGTTCAGTCTCCTGGTGAGTATCTGATTGAATGGAATGGAGAAGGCCAGGCCACCGGCATGTATCTCTGCAAGTTGATCGCAAGCACTCACACTCAGACTATCAAGCTCTTGCTTATGCAGTGAGCATTCCTATGAGGCTGTCCAAAAAGTAAGTTTTGGACAGCCTTTTTTTATCGGTCACTTAAGTAAGTAGTTGTTCAAATTGGTTGTCGCCAAAATATTAGGGCAATTGTTTTTAAATTTTGTGGGTTCAAGTTTATAAATTGAACCATAAGGTTTGTCGTGCGAAAATAAATGGTTTAGATAATAAATATGAACCAGCTTGAATTAAGCAATAAAAGGAGGCCTGGAATGAAAAGAGCATTATGGTTTACCGGAATTGCAAGTATGATTATACTGATGCTTTTTCTGGGCTGTGGTGCAACCGGTAGACAGTTTAAAGATGGTATGGCAGTGATGACTGGCCGGGGCGGTCGGGTAGCGCATGAAGATCTCTATGATAAAACTGTAGAACAGGCTAATATCCTGAACCAGGATCAGCCTTCAGCCCAATGGGCCTCTACTTTCAATGGCGAGGGAGCTGATATCATCAGCTTCCTGGATGAAAATCGGGTTCTTGTCGGTACTGTTGAATCGGGGGCTATGCTGGGTGTTCCCGGACATGGTGATATCAAACTCATGGATACACAATCTGGTGAAATCTTGTGGACAGCCGGAAGAAAGGGCCTGACGAATGGTCATTATCTCCTCATTTTGACAGAACCGCTTATTATTTTAGCCGGCAGAGATGATGATATGAGCTGCTTGACAGCGTATGATCCTGTTAACGGCGATATAAAATGGAGATATAATATCAAGCCTCCGGACCAGTTTCTTATTTCGGATGCGATGGATAAGATTATCTTATTTTCAGCTCAGGGTGATGGAAGAAAGGTTGAGATGCTCGATATACTCACCGGAGATTTGGTTTGGAGCAATGAACTCACTTCAGAAGTTTTCTCACCTGACTTTCCCGATTATTTGATATCCGGTCATGATGCTTTGTATGTTTCTGGCCGGAAAATATTCAAACTATCAGAAAAAGACGGCACTATCCTCTGGTCAAAAGCATATCCTGTTCTCGACCTGAAAGAGAGATTCGTAAGCCTGACAGCTGAAGGTATTTTAATCTATAATTCAAACGGGATGTCCCTTGTTAATCAGGATAATGGAAAAGTCAGATGGAATGTTTCCGGGAAGGATTATTTCAATGTCAATTGCACACTATTAGATCGGATAGT
Source organism: bacterium (assembly GCA_023139105.1). Classification (GTDB taxonomy): domain Bacteria; phylum Zhuqueibacterota; class QNDG01; order QNDG01; family JAGLOF01; genus JAGLOF01. The sequence goes on along the minus strand of JAGLOF010000032.1, from coordinate 1,991 downwards.
TTACCGGGTAACTTGTGGGGAAAATAGTACAGGTACTGTTGTCCCCGGTCAGAAGATCCAGGCCTTGAAACCGGAAAACGGTAAAATCCTCTGGTCCAAGCCGATCAAGGGTGAAGTAGTCAGCCCGATTTGTCTTGAACAAAATATCCTCGTTTTTACAACCAATGAGGGCACTTACGGCCTTAACTCAAAAAATGGGATAACGCACTTTTACAAGGCCTTTTCAAATGAATTCATTTTAGGCTCTCCGGATAAAGCGGCTACCCTCAAACGGCCGGATCTGATCCGGTTCCAGTTCGGGCAACTGTATGTGGCACGCGAGATGGCGGGGATCAGTGCCTATGACTTTCCTTCCGGAGATCCACTCTGGGAGCAGCTGCATTTTAATTACGCCAACAGAGCGTATTCAACGGATCGCGTCTATACATTTATCGAAGGGACATATCTCGGGAATCAGGCAGATCCAGCTACCGTTCCTGTGTTGACGACTACTTCTACATCCGCAAATCCCTTTATTCAGTCAGCCCAGAGACAGCATGAGGATACGAGATATAGAACGGGCAATGTTTGGCAGAGTTATAATTCGGACAGCGATGTGCAAAATGCAGCTCCGCGGGAACGTATAATTCCCTTAAGGCTACAGATATCTGAAATGAAAGTAAGTCAGGCTATGGGGCGTATGAAGGCTGCAGGTGATCTGGCCGTCTCTATTATGAATCTGGGAGCCGCTATACAGAGTACATATGCCCAGACCGCTCATAAAGGCATGATAGCGCGTGAATATATGTTCTTGAATAGTGTGATGGCTCTGCCTTCAGGAGCTTTCCAGGGTAATTATTATATCTGGCCTTTTCTGGATAGGGATAGAGGTGTGACTCTTATTGACCTGGATACCGGATATAGAAATGATTTGATTTATTCTCCATATCTCAATATTCTGGATGCTTACGGTGCCAATCTTCCGTTCTTTACACTAGGGCCAGATGGAAAGACGTTGGTCCTGGCCGGTTTGGGTCTTGATCCTGAAAAGTATGAGAAGCATACGAAGTGGAATTCACGCTTTCCCAAATCTTCGGTTCTTGCCTATGACATTTCCGGATTTGAGTTTAATAAAAAAAGTACGACCCAAATTCAGGCAGCGCAAAGAGCAGCTCAAGCGCAGGCAGAGATGGCAGCCCGAGTGCAGGAGATTCAGGATCAGGACAAAATGCATACAGCAGCCCAGATGGGCAATATGGAACTGGTGAAGAGTATGCTGGATACAGGAATTGATGTCGATGTCCTGAATCATGACAAGAGTGGTACTCTCCTGGTATTTGCCGTGATTGGCGGTCAGACTGAGATGGTCAGGTTTCTCCTAAGCCGTGGAGCAGATGCGCGGTTCAGATCAACAGATGGCAAAACTGTTTTTGACTATGCTAAAATGTTTGGGAAAAAAGAGATAATTTCTATGTTGAAAGAAGCAGGAGCAAAATAGTGTTCCCGGATTAAAAGTATTCACACAAATGAAGAGATGGTTACGGAGGGGTAAAATAATGAAATATCACTCTTTAAGAATTTCTGTCTTAACTATAACTTTGATTTTATCCGTTCTTAATCAAATTCTGTTCGCACAAGACCTCCAAAAAATATCAACCCGGAATAGAATTAACAATGAGAAAAAATCCATTAAAATTTTATTTACCGGGCCGGATATTATTCTCCATAATGCGAATGTAATAACCATGGATGATCAATTGCCTAATGCCCAGGCGATTGCCATCAAATCGAACTTAATCTCTGCTGTCGGTTCCAATGTTGATATTCTCTCTCTTCAGACCGTAAACACACAATTATTCGACCTTCAGGGACGCACAGTAGTTCCGGGAATGATCGAAGCTCATAGTCACCTATTAGCCAACGCGCTTAGGGATGACGGGCCTGAAGGTTTAGTCCGTGCCACTCAGGAGATGGCTGCAGACGGCTACACAACCGTTCATGAATTCGCAGGG
>JAGLOF010000031.1 GCA_023139105.1 bacterium | reverse complement strand
GTTCGCTACTCCTTCCACTGTATGAATCTTTCATTCACTACACCTTCCCGGTTTTAACCGGCACTCTCAAGACGTCCCGGTGAGAGTGGGAACCGTCTGCTGATATAGGTCATTATCAATGGCTTTTAAAGATGACATTTCTGGAAATAGAATTCACACAGACTCACCGAAAGGACACTTAGCTTTGTATTCCTGTATCTGCTCATCTGTTAATTTGTCAGGACTTTGATTGTGAAAATAAGCAAGCCCTTTTACCGCATTGATATAGGCTTCATTTGTTTTTAGTGAGTATCGCTTAAAGATAAAGTGATTTTAGAATCCGGGCGTTGCTAATTCTATGCATAGAAGATGTTTAATCATCAGATTACCAATTAAAATTAAAGATACGTTGAATTCATCAAGTGCGTTGATGGCTAAACAATATCATCTTCCTTTGGGGTAAATACAGGATCCTTCTTTGCTTTCCTGCCAAAGGGAATTCCAAGTTTCATCATCCTGTGTCGAAGGGTATTCGGTTTAACGCCAAGCAACCGGGCCGCTCCTTGCTTTCCCTGAATTTTTCCATCGGTCATGACCAGTACTTGATGGATGTGCATGGAAATCACATTATCTAAATCAAGAGACTGTTCGTCCTGGGCAATGGGAGTCCGGACTGAATCTGCCGCTGATGTGGTTTGGAGGTCATTAAACGAGAGCGGCTCATTTCCGCTGATTATCAGGGCACGTTCAACAACATTTTCCAATTCACGGATATTACCCGGCCAATTGTAGGACAGCAGCCGCTCAATGGCCCTATCCGCCAAAACGGGGATCCCCGGCAAACCCATCTCGCGGGATTTCTTCTGCATAAAATGCTGGATCAGGGCGGGAATATCGGCCATCCGCTCTCTTAATGATGGGATGACAATGGGAAAAACCTTAAGCCTATAGTAGAGATCCTCACGGAATTTTTTCTCTGAAAGCATGGCCTTAAGATCGCGATGCGTGGCGGCAATAACCCTGATATCCACCTTGACGGGGTTGGTGCCGCCAACCCTTTCAATTTCTTTTTCCTGTAATACCCTCAAGAGTTTTACCTGAGCGTCAGGTATAAGTTCTCCGATTTCATCGAGAAAAATGGTTCCGCCATGGGCCCGCTCAAAACGTCCGCGTTTTTGGGTAATCGCTCCTGTAAAAGCGCCTTTCTCATGGCCGAACAGTTCGCTGTCAATGAGTGTTTCCGGTATTGCCCCGCAGTTTACCTTGATAAAGGGGCCTTCCGAACGAGCAGAGGAATTATGAATAGCTGTGGCGATCAACTCCTTTCCTGTCCCTGTTTCACCAAGCAATAAAACCGGGCTGGAAAGCCGGGCTACCTTTCGGACCAGCCCCATCACCCCTTTGAGGCCGAATTCGGTTCCGATAATCTCCTCTCCATCTCTTTGACTTAGTTCATTTTGCAGATAACGGTTGTCATCAACCAATAAATCCTTTAGTTCGAGAATTTCCTGGTGCTTACGGCTGTTGGCAAGGGCAATGGCGAAAGACTCATTAAGCTTGCCGAGCAAGCGGGCATGGTTCTTTGAATACTTGTCCCGACCGTCCGTACGCAGGACCAGAGCACCCACAAATTCTTTTTCCACGATCAGGCGCATGACAAGAATCGACGAGTCCTCTCCAAAGAACTCCAGGGCGTTCTTAACCAGCGGATGCTCTTCCGGTCGGTTAACCAGATAGACCTCCCGGACCTTTGATTTTTTAATTTGCCAGGCTTTGTTTGAAGGTGAAAGCGGAAATCGAATTTTACTGCGATGACCGCCTTCTATGGTAGCCATGGCAAAGACTCTTATAACTTCTGGACCGGGGTCATAATACGTCAGATATGCCTGGTCTGCGGGAATAAAATCCCTGATATACATGAAGCACCTGTGTAAGGCCTTTTCTATCTCCAGGCTGCCACAGATTCTGCGAGTAATCTCAATGAAAAATTCCTTTTCATCCATTTTAAACCATCTACCATATTTGGTATTTTTAAACAAGATATTAAATATATGGTATTTTTTTATACGATATATTGGAGAAAAATTTAGCAAGGATTATAACTCACTGATATAATAAGAAAAAATATTTTGGCATGATTTGAGCAATAAAATAGGGCAGAAATAATAATATATCAATGGAGGAAAATCATGAAAGTTGCAATAATAGCATTTAGCCCTTCCGGGAACACTTTGAAAGTTAGCAGATTGTTGGAAAAAAGCCTGCTTGCTCAAAATTGTAAAGTGCAACGTGTGAATCTTGCAAGAGATAAGAAACTGTTTGATGGAAGAAATATACGGCAATATTTAAAAAAAATAATCAAAGAACATGACCTTCTTTGTGTAGGTTCTCCGGTTTATGCCCACCATATGCATTACAATGTTCAAAATATCATCAAGGCACTTCCCCATCCGAAAAATGGATGGGGGAAATTGGCCGTTCCCTTTGTAACCTATGGAGGAATTAATTCCGGGATTGCCCTTCAGGAAGGGGCAAAGCTCCTGAAAAAATCAGGACGGACAATCGTTGCCGGTATGAAGGTTAATTCATCTCATTGTTTATCAAAGCTAAAACAGATAAAGAGAAAGGTCAACGAAGGGATGCCTGGAGATGAAGCATTAACATTAATTGAAGATTTAGCTTGCAGAATAAAAGAGCTCGAGGGTGTAAATCTGGAGGACTGTGTGGATATTACACACGAATTAGGTTACCAAAGTCGTGATGTTAAAATCAAAGCCCACATAATTATTCGAGAAAAACTATGGCATCGACATATGTATCCCAAGCCCATCATTGATTCAGACAAGTGCGAA
>JAGLOF010000030.1 GCA_023139105.1 bacterium | reverse complement strand
ACCGGTACTAATCAGCCGTGAGGCTTGACCTAAAAATATTCTTTGCTGTGGCAGATGATCTGTTGCTTAGGATTTACAAAAAAGCACACTTAACTTTCAAATTGATGAAATTTTCTGGCGACAATAGCACAGAGGCTACACCCGATCCCATTCCGAACTCGGCAGTTAAGCTCTGAAGCGCCGATGGTACTGCTTGGGCGACCTTGTGGGAGAGTAGGACATCGCCAGGATTAAATTTAAAAAAGCCCTGATCGAAAGATCAGGGCTTTTTTTGTATAGTTTTTTGATGATTAATTTTATTTTGTCAGCATTATCTTGCAAACCTTCACATTATCCTTATACCGGATACGTAACAAGTAGAGACCACTGGCAACTTCTTTTCCATATTCATCTATGCCACTCCATGTTACTGTTCTATATCCAGCTGTTTGATGTTCATCAACCAGCCGCCTTACTATTCTGCCTTGTACATCAAATACTGTCAATTCAACATCAGAAGATTCGGGGAGGTCATATTGAATTGTGGTTTGCATGTTAAATGGGTTGGGATAGTTTTGATGTAGGCAGAATCTCTCAGGCAGATTCTCATTGATCGGTACAGATTTAACGGAGGTTTGCACGCTGTCAGTTGTGTGAAGGATGGCACCCCGATCTCCTACGGCCCAGCCGTTTTCATCATCACAGAAAGAAAGGGCTCTTAGTGAATGCTTTGTCTTGCTGTCCTGAGGTACCCAGGTTATTCCCCCGTCTTCCGTGTATGCCAATCTGCCAAAGCTGCCTGAGGCCCATCCCCTGCATGTATCAATGAAATGGAGATCGGTGAAATAGTTTTCAAAGTGGCCGCTGCTGCAGAGAGCCCACGTCTCTCCACCGTCGTTCGTCTTGAATACGCCATTGCCTCCAATCCCCCAACCATGGAGGTGATCTAAAAAAGTAATGACACCAACGTATATTTTAGAACCGCTTCCCTGAGGATACCAGTGCTTTCCTCCATCTGAGGTATGAAGCATGTCCCCACCCCGGTTCACTGCCCATCCGTTTTGTGAATCGATGAAGTCTACATCAAAAACCATGCTCTTACCCACCACTTGTTCGCGCCACTGGATCGACCAGTTAAGACCTCCATCCGAGGTATGAAGAATGACCCCACCATCAAAGTAATCACCTCCTGCCGCCCATCCATGACGTGAATCAGTGAAATCCACTGCCCAGAGTCTGTAAGGATAGTTGCTGTTTTGCTCTACCCAGGAAGATCCGCCATCGGCTGTAAAGAGGATCTTTGACGCAGAACCAACTACCCATCCGGAATCCGGTGTTACGAAACAGATATCCCAGAACCATGTCAAATTTCCCGAATACAGAGAAGACCAGGTTTCTCCTCCATTGGTTGTTTTGAATATCTCACCTATAGCGCTTACACCTTTTTTTCTCCCGATAACAATACATGTGTTCTCATTGATTGCCTGTACTCCGGTGAAAGAGCTTGTTTCTTCAGAGATAATGTGTGTCTGATCTTGCCACGTGATTCCACCGTCGGAAGTGCGATAGAATTTATAGTTGCCACTTGTTAATTGTGTACTCGTAATTCCAAAACCGTTCAAGTCATCAAAAAAGTACAGCCTATATATATCATTGCTTTCAGAGTTTAATTGAACCCAAGTATTCCCACCGCTTTCTGTATAATAGATTTCCTCTTCATAATTTTTTTCAGAGACTACCCATCCATGGTGTGGATCCGGAAAAAAACCATCCGTTACAACATCTCCAAAACAGCTCGTACATACCTCGTTCCAGCTTATGCCTCCATCTTCGGTTTTCAAAAAAACTCCAGTTGAGCTGAGTACCCATCCATGAACGTTGTCCCAAAATCCCATATCAATCCAGATACAATTATTAGTGGGAGTACAATACATAGAAACTATGGTTGTATCCATCTGCCAGTTCTCACCGCCATCTTCTGTCCATAAAAATGCATTTTTTCCAAGCGCCCAACCTTTGAGATTGTCAATAAAATATATTTTATAATAATCCATGATATGCATCTTCCATGTAGATACAGGGGGTTTCTGCACATCCCAGGTGATACCGCCATCCCTGGTATGCAAAATTGTACCTAAATTACCGCATATCCAGCCATAATCAGTATTGATAAATGTAACAGCATTAAGATCATTTGGTGTTTCGCCAATGTATCTGCCCCATAGTGTGTCAAATTCCCAAGATTCTCCACCATCCGATGTTCTGGCCATAATCCCATATGCGCCAACAGCCCAGCCATGGTCCGTATCGATAAAATCTATGTCGTTCATCCAAAACTGATTCCCGGTGGATTGAAGCTCCCAAGTTTGGCCGCCATCCATGGTGTGGAGCAGCACACCTCCATCACACCCAAGCCAGCCATGCTCCCTGTCGACAAAATCTATGGCGTTAATGTCATTTCCCTGGGGCAGGGGATTCTGCCACTCCCAGCTTTGAGATAGGGTAGGATAAGGTGTGGAAAGACAAAATAAGATGATAATAAACAGAGTGTTAAGATGCTGTTTCATCATTTTTCCCTTTGTAAAGTAAAATATTCTCGGCTATATAAAATATCTCCGGGGCAGAGGAGATGTCATAATATTATATTTTTGGTGTAAGTTTTAAAAAAATAAATTGCGTTGTAGTTGGAATATCAAAACGTGGAAAAGATATAGTAGTCCAGGCAGATCCGGTAGAATGAGGTATATATGAAAGAGGGAAGATCAGCATAAGTTGATACATAGAATTCTCCATCTCAAATGAGAGTGTAATGAATCCTGACAGTATTTACTTATTTCTATCTCTCCCCTTAAAAAAAGTATACAAAATAAATTAATTAATAGCAAGAAATAATTTCATGTCGAATATTAAGATGGGGTAGAGAGGCGTAAAGATGCGGAAATGGAACAAATTGCAAGTGCCAAAATACAAAAAATAAAATACCAAATTATAAATACCAAATTACAAATCACAAATCGGAAGTATTGAAATTTGCTTTAAACAGATGCGTGCTGGGCACTAAAAAATCAATTGTGTAACTAACAAAAATAAAAATTTAGCAACGAACAAAACGAACAATACGAACAACAAAATTTTAAAGCTAAAACACTTTACTTAACATTAATAAAAAAATATCATTTTCATTCATTCAAGATTGATTGACTTTGGAAAAACCGAAAACAAATGAGGCTAATTTAATATTTGTTTGTTATTTGTTCTTTGGTACTTATCTGTTCTTTGGTACATGTTTGTTCTTTGTTACTTGCTATTTGGTACTTGTTACTTGCTATTTGGTGCTTATTTCTTCGTTGGTTCTTGTCATTTACGTGCAATCTAGTTGAGTTCCTGCGGTTAATCTCTCATAGAATTCAATACATGTTCTTACATATTGACGTTTTTCGAGATAATTACCAGGGTAGAAACTGCGTTTAAATCCATAAATAATAGCATTTTTAAGTTTTTTGGGGTCAATATCAAAGTGTTTGAGAGCCAGCATGATTTCTCGTGTAACAGTTGTTTTACTTACTGTTCTATTATCAGTACAAAAGGTTGTGCTGAGTCCTGCATCAAGCATGTGCTTAAAAGAGTGGCTGCTAAGATCAACAATTGAAGGATTTGTCTGCAGATTTGAAGTGAGGCAGACTTCAATAGTAACACGTTTTTGGGCAATATATTCAACCAGAGCATCAATATAGGCTTGTTTATTAATGATTCCAGCATCTATTTTCGACACATCAAAGAGATAATAACCATGTCCGATACGGTCAGCATGGAGTTCTGTAATTGCCTGAAAAATAGATGGAGCTCCATAAGCCTCACCTGCATGAACTGTTTTTGCCATGAACTGTTCATGAGCATATTGGAAGGCTTGCCAGTGATCCTTAGCCGGATTTCCGGCTTCAGCACCTGCCAGATCAAAAGCTACAATGGGAAGACCCTGTTCATTGCGTATTTTTGAAGCCCCTTTTGCAAGTTCTAATGATCCGAGACTATAGATTTGTTTTGGTTCTGAATAGGGTAGGGCGTTTATGAAATTAGTATAATATTCAGAAATAGCTCCAAATGATCTAAGTGCACATGCAATTATTCCATAGCAAAATGCCGGTTCCTGACTGTTTTGAATTATAGTCCGTTTGTTGAATTCGTGCTGGGCTTTGTATAGTCCGTTATTAACTGCTTCTAAAACAGCTTTCATGTCCATATGTTTGTTAATATGAAGTTGTGGAGCAAAGCGGACTTCCAGGTACCGTACACCTTCTTTTTGTGCATCAACAGCTAATTCGTAAGATATGCGCTCTAATGATTCGGGGATCTGCATTACCCGACATGAATAGGCAAACGTATTCAGATATTCTACAAGTGAGTTGTACTGTTCTTTAAATAGTAGGTTATTCAGACCATCTACTGTATAACTTGGAAGAGTAATGTTTTCCGATTTAGCTAGATCAATTATTGTTTCCAGTCTAATTGAACCATCAAGATGACAGTGTAAATCTGTCTTGGGAATTTTGCGGATCAGTTCTTCAATAGCTTTGTCGGGTTTGACAATTTCCATATCTTACTCCCGTGTATTAGTGGTTGCAGGAATGAAAAGAAAACTATATTAATTAAATTCATCAAGCAATTTTTTGTCTTCTTTTTGCATCATTTTATCAGAAAACATAGTCATCTTTTGCATCTGTTTACCCAGTATTGCACATTCATTTGCGATAACATCTTTTTCAGTTTTAGAAGAAGGTGAGAAAGGTTCACCAATTAAGATAATGGCTTTTGAGAAAGGTGCAGGTAATAAATATCTATCCCATGATTGAAAGAAGAATCCCCTTTTAACAGAAAAAGTTAAGGGTACAATTAAGCCTTCAATTTTTTTTGTTAAAAATAGAATGCCAGGTTTGACTTTGTAAATAGGTCCTCTGGGACCATCTACTGCAATCAAACTGGGACCGCCATTTGTTTTAATCTCATTGATTAGAGAAAGTAATGCTTTAACCGGATTTTTTTTACTTGAACCAAAAATAATTCTATAACCAAAAATTTTAAGTATATCTGCCTGAAGTCGGCCATCTCTACTGGGTGATGTTAGAGCACATGTATTTTTATCTGCCAGAAAGTAGGAGATTAGAAATTGTCGACCATGCCATATGGAATACGATATCGGTTTTTTAGAGTCACAAATTTTATCTAAATGCTCTTGCCCTATTATTTCAATGCGCAGTGTTTTGCTGATGGTATAAATTAAAGCCCAACCTAATTTGGGAAGAAGAAATAAGTAGATCCATTTTTTTGCACGCATTAATTTTAACCGTTATTTTAAAAAAAGTCTAATTGATGTGTAATGTACGTATGGAATGCTGTTATGTCAATAGATCAGATTGTATCTTTTTAAATTTCATTCCATATTGAAATTGCTGTATGTTTTTCATTCAACTGGTTGTTTTTCGGTCTTTTAGACCAGTTATAATGGAAAATTTATATACTTGAATACTTTGGCAGGTTATTTGCAAATGTGTTATATTCAAATTGTATCGTAAAACTGATTAAAATCAATTTGTATCTAATAAAAAATAACTTGATTTTTTTGTATTAAGTTTATAAGTTGTTAATTATGAATAACCCGACCATGGAGGTCATACACATGCGTTTGAGGTGCTTTAAAAGTGTTCTACTCTGTTTTGTTACAGGGCTATTTATTTTACACCCTCTTTTAGCTCAATCAAGTCTCAAAGTGACTATCCTTGATAATAATACGCAAATTTATGATGGTACGTACAGCCGCCATATAGCGTTGCGTGAAATGATAGGCATCAAACTAGTCGCACGATATAAAAATGATTCCGGTACTGCTCAAACTTTTGCATTAAACCGTCGCTGGGGGCATACTATTCCGGACATGCTTGATAGATGGGAAGATTCCAGCCATCGTGTTGCCAATGGAGAAGAAATAGCATTCACCAAACATATATTTGTTCATGCTGAAAATACCGATACAATACGTTTTACAGTTGAGGCAGTTGTATGGAGTTCTACAAATACTCCTCTGGAGATCAGGCCGGTAAATTTTGAATTTATCGTTGATCCTTCACTTAATGCAGCTTTTGAGCAGCCTGTATTTTTAGATCCTGACGAGTATTTTTCAACAAGTATAAATGAACTTTCATATTTGCCCGGTACAACTGTATCTGTCAATTGGCAGGCCACTGAGCCATTAAGTATTGTAGATGGTTTTGTGCAGGAATTATACTATTTTGATATGGCGCAGCCTGAAAATCTTGTCAAAGCAGCTTCCAATTTGTATAAAATTTCATCTGCTGCCGACCAGCAAAAAACTTCAGTTTTCGGACTTGAGGATGGTCATACATACGGATATATCATTAAATCGAGTTACCATGGAGAACAACGTTCTATCAATCTCTATTCAAAACCAATCTTTGCAACACAGGATAATTCTCCACCAAATACTGTCGATTCACCCGAGATTGAGCTTAATTTCAAAAAGCAAGCTGTAATTCAATGGACACCGATTACTGATGTTGACGTAGAGGGTGGGAATAGTGGCGTTGTTGAGTATCAAGTTTATCGAGGTTTGGATACATCTGATGAACAATATGTAGCCTCTGTTTCAAGTGATATTACCAGCATGGTTGATACAGCACGAATTATTAATGTCCCATTTTACTATCTTATTAAAGCAGTAGATGCGGTTGGTAATATTGGAAGAGGCACTTTATCTGAGATACAATTTCAAACAGGTCAAAGTGAATGGCCGCATACCGATGAAGAGGAATCCAATGAAATAGGGGATACGGTTGACGGGTATATTGCAACTACAATTGATACATTGTGGATCCCGGTTGATCAGCTTGTTCAACAAGTGCGATTCATCACTGCACGTAATGATTCTACATACTTTGAAAATACACCGGCTTCTTCGATGGATGTATTTGACAGTGGCTGGATACGCCTGGGTGATGTAGAGACTGATCCGGCAAAACCTGGCTATGTCTATTGGACATTTGACTATGCAATAATGGCAAACGGTGAACAAATTCCAGATCTGAATTATGTCAGCGGACACAGCTACTTTCGAAGAGGTTATATTAAAGATGTAGATAATGTAGTGCTGCCTGTTTTTATGCCGCGAGTAATGATTGATATCATGCCTCCCTCAGACATACATAATCTTGTTGTTAATGCCTTCATCTCTGATGTTTCATTGACCCGCCTGGATATAGGGCATAATGAGTGGCATATTGATTTAAATTGGGATATGGCCACAGATGATGCCAGTGGTATAAGCGGTTATAATGTATTCAGGCATATAGAAGGTAGTGATCCAGCATTTGATTTAATTGCATCTATCAAACAACTCCATTACCGTGATACGGAAATAGCTGGTATGGAACTGTCTTCCGGTACAATCATAAATTATCGTATAACAGCTTTTGATGGTGTAGGAAATCAGGAGTCATATTTAAATTCAAATTGGCAAATAGGAGTGATGGCTCTTGCGGCCCCGGCTTTCCGATTTGATGGCTATTCAAGTTCTGTAGATACCTTATATTCCAATGTTAATACAATAGATATTGATATTTCTCATTTTAACCGCTATCGTGTACGAAATTTTACTGTTTCCATGAATGATGAAGAGACAGTATATACTAATACTGAGCAGAATATTTTATCAGTTAATCTTGCTGCGACACAGTTTTCGAGAATTAAGTTGAAGGCAGATTTTGAAGGTGGACGTACTACAACATGGTCGGCAACAAGGATTGTATCCATGCGTAACCTCGTTCCGGATGATGTCGTCGTAATTAATTCCGATCCTGATTCGGTATGGTCCGGTAATCTGGTTGTTCAGTGGAACAAGTCTTCACTCGATGTACATCATTATGTACTGGAACGTAAAATAAATTCTGAGACAGAGTGGTCTGTGATGGATGATTTTATTATATCCGGTGAAGATACTGTGAGATGGAGAGATAGATATACATATGATGAGTCCGCCGGCGAGACCGGTGATACATTGATAACATATATGGACTATCAATACAGAGTCAAAGCTGTTGATGGTAGTGGTGAAAATACAACATGGGTAATTGCTCAAAATTATTGTGCAAAACCGCCGCTTCTTTTCCAGGATGAACTGATTGACTATAATGGCGATAAAGCCGTTAAAATTACCTGGAACAGGACCAGGACAATGGTTGATAAATCATTTTGGTGGACACAAATTTCAGTGTCTGTTAATAATGATGATAATTCAATTTTCCACACAGACAGCCTAACCAGCGTATTCAAGGATACTTCTTTTATATTTGCACCTGTTATTGACGGCAATAATTATATTTTTAATATAAAAGAACGGGTACTTGAAGATGGCAGAACTCAGTACAGTAGTTGGTCAAAACCATATACGGTGAATTATATCCGCATAGATTCTTTATTTGTTACGCCTCAGCCGCATGCCGATGTTTTTATTCATTGGGGCAATGATGTCCGCTTAAAAACACTGCCGGTTGCAAAATATACTTTGACACGTATACGCAATAGTATTATTGAGCAGGTTTGGGAATTTGGAACTGATGAAGATTCGTATATGGATATGGAAGATCTGCTCCATGGAAATGAGTATCATTACAGACTTGAAGTATTGAATGATCTGGATCAGGTAATTTCATGGGGAGATCGTGCTGTTACAGTTGATTCCGGTATGGTGTATGTGCCTGAAGTTATGTTTTCAAATATCTATTTTAATGGAGATTCATTGACTCTCGCATGGCAGTGGAAAGATGTGTCAGGCCAGACTATCACTGATGATATGCGGGGTGCCAGTCGGTTAATGATACGAACTTCTGTTGATGCCACATTTCCTGATCATCCTGATTTAACAGTTTCAACAGGATGGTTCACGGCTGATTGTTCCCATAAAAAGGTTGATATACCTGCTTCGGTAAATGATTCCAATGAAAAAGTCTATTGTCAGATAACAGCACAGGACCGCTGGAATAATCCAGTAGATATATTATGGTCGAATGTAGTAGTAGCAATCTTTGATGATGTTGTTCCAACGGTAATATCAAATCTTGGAATTGATAAAGCTTCGTCATATTATCGATTGGCAAACAGTGTTAGAGTAGATATTTCATGGGATGACAATAGTATAATTACAGGTGAACCCCTGGCTGCAAATTTGCATGGATATTTAATCGCTCGCCAAATAGGTGAGGTCATCGATACTGTAGGATTTGTGCAATCATATCCCGATATAGTTCAATATCAATTTCAGGATACATGTTTAAATTCCATGCCGCAATATGCAATTATCAGTGTAGACAGTGCCGAAAATATGGCCATTTCATCCTGGTTGGGCAATGATGAGTTTCTCACAACACCGGAGATGCCTGTAGCTGTGAGTCATGACAGTGTCAGCTGGACGGCGCTGGCAGATAGTGATGTGATGTATCTGCTTGAAGCTGCTACAAAGAGACAGCATTTTATCTGGGCTCACGAAATCGGATTTGATGACCCTGAGAATCGTTTCCTATGCCGTAGTCAGTGGCAGAATCAACTAAGTTATGTATGTAACAACGGATGGGGTGCTACAGAGAGAGATACAACCTGGTTTAGAGTTAAAGCCCAAAAACAATCCGGTTGGGAGAGCGGTTGGTCCGTTATGGCCTATTACACAGAAACTGATGGACATAATTCCAAGACTACAGATGTGGATGAGTCACAACATAAACCTGAATCTTTTTATGTGTTACCAAATTATCCAAATCCATTTAACGGTGAAACAATATTGCAGTACTATCTACCTGCTAGTGCAAAGCTGGATATCAGAATCTATAATATTAATGGCAGATTGATAAAGCATCACACTATTACACAAATTGCAGCCGGTGTACACAGGTGGCAGTGGAATGTTCAATCAGATTCAGATAATGATGTAGCTACTGGGATGTATTTATTGATTTTAGATGTTAATTATAATGCCGGTGGATCAGATCGTCAGCACCAGAAGTTGATGTATATTAAATAACTTGTTTTGGAGATTTTTTATGTTGAAGCGTGCAATTATTCCGGTCGTACTTGCCACAATGGCACTCACGTCCGTAAACGCTCAAAATTTTAACAAAAGAATTAGCACCCTTGCTTCAAAAATGGAGCTTGAGATTCAGCGGCTACAAGCTCCCGAGCCATCACTTAATGCTCCGATGATGCTACCTGAACCGGCATATACATGGGGAACTTCCAATACGCTTTATTGGTATGGAGATGATGTTCGTAGCGAAATGTCCAGCCTTGGTTTTGAACTCCTGGAGTTTGAACTGGAAGTGATATTCGTTTGGAATGGTGACAATGTAATACTATGGGGTTTTGCAGGATCTGATAAGGATTCTGTTTGTGTACCTGCATTGCCGGAAGGTATTTCAATTCAGTATAAACTTCGTTACTGGGCGAAATCAGGTGACAATCAATACCTTGTGAGTCACTGGTCAGATACAGTCGAAAGTATACAAGATGTTCGTCCCCCTGTTATTGACATAACACAGTCAGCTATACAGGATGTGCAAATACTCGGTCAACAGCAATGGGTAATAGGAGATCTACTTGCAATTCGAATAGTTGCCTCAGATTCAATATTCGGGCGTGTTGCCCTGATAGGAGTTGAGGAGGTAGGTAGCGGTGTCCCGCTGGTGCATCCTTTTTTACCAACCAGTGTACATGTAGATACAATTGTTGAACAGACACTTGTCACTCCTGCAAAAACTCCTTTCACTATTCGTATCTGGGTGAAAGATGTGGCAGGGCAGATATCGGATACACTATACAAACATTTGATCTGGTGGCCTGATGAAGATGGTGTTGGCAAACTGACATGTTTTCCTAATCCCTTTTCAATAAGTGACATGTCTGAGCCATTGAAGATAAGAGTGGGTGTACCCGGAATAATCAAAGCAAGGATTTTTGATCCGTTTGGGAATTTAATTACTGTACTTACAAAGAATACTTCTGATGAGTTTTTTTCCTGGGATGGTCTAAACGGGAATGGGCAAAGAGTTGCCAGTGGTGGTTATATTTGTGTTGCAGATGGACATACGGATTTATATTGTAAAATTGCAGTGATCCGTTAACTATAAGTGGGATTTTGATAATGAATCGGCTCAAAATTACATTTTGTATTTTTATTTTATTGACAACAGTACTGCAGGCACAAGAAGATGCTGGTCAGGCTGGTGAGTTCCTGAGATATGGAGTAGGTGGCCGTGCTTTGGGAATGGGACGTGCATTCACAGCCGTTGCAGATGATGCCAGTGGATTATACTGGAATCCTGCGGGTTTGGTTGGCGCGACACGATTTGAACTGACCTCTATGTACTCCAATCTTTATTATGACAGTCAGTTCGCCCATATGGGTTTAGTATTGCCAAGACCTATGGAGAATGTACAGAATCCTCTGTTGAAATTTTTGTTTGGCCCTTCATCAGCCATCGGCTTGGGTTGGGTGGGCCTGTCTATGATAGATTTCGAGCAGAGGACAAAGTATGGTGAATATCTGGGAGACTTTGATCTTCAAGAGAATGCCATGTTATTTGCATGGGCAAGGGAACATGTCTCTTCCTGGGGTATCTTGAGATATGGAACTACTTTGAACTGGATATCTCGCTCCATGGGTGGTCTCTCTATAGCTGATAATGTATATTCATCTGATAGCGATAGAGATCAAACCTGGGGACTTGACGCCGGAATGACATTTCAACCGATCAATTTTCCAGGATTGAATGCCATTTCACTTCGATATTTATTGCCCTTGAAAATTGGTTTTTCGGCTAAAAATATAAAACAGCCTCAGTGGAGGGGCAATGAAAAATATAACCGTTTCCCCAGAACTTATCGGCTTGGATTTTCTTATCGGATTATCTTTGCAGATTGGTTACCTGAATCATGGGATACTGTTCAGGCGTGGTTCAGGAGATGTCAAATACTAACGGTTTACGACCTTGAGATGAGTGCGGACCGCAAGAAGGGCCATTACTTTGGTTTCGAAGCATTACTCCCGGTTCCTGGGACAGATGTAGCTATTACACCAAGATGGGGTGTTAATACACGTACAGAAGGTGCCTCATTAGGCCTGGGATTGCAATTGCCCTTTGCCAATACTGCCACTGTACGGCTTGATTATGCTTATGAATTTCATCCATTCCTTAAATCTGATAACCGGTTTTTTATAACATTGCAGACCGGCAAGTTGCTGGATGCTGTGCACTTTAAAGATCGCTACAATAATGCAGATCTTTCAATGAAAGATCGTAAAAATCATCTTTATCGGATTTTATCACAATATCCGGATGAGACAGTCAAGTTTGCGGCAACTAAATTGATTGATCTGGAAAATGCCGATAGGACACCACGTTATTATGATTTGATTGGTGGCCTTGGATGGGCAGAATGGCTCTTTTACAAATCCAAAGAGTTAATGGCAGAAAATAATACGGATGAGGCAAGAAAACAGGCTGCATCGGCTGTTGAAGAGTATCAGGTAGCAAATATTACATTGATGACAGAAGAACAGCTGATGAATTATGGTGAAGCTTTGCTCATGATCGGATCTGTAGAAGATGCTTTGGATAAGTTGACCCTGGTAGATACACCATCGCTTAGAAGTTATTATCTTAAAGGTGTAGCACAGAAAGGTGTCGGGGCCATTGATGAGGCAATAGCCACTTTTGATGCGGCAATCCAGGTATCTGAGAATGATTCAAAAGCCAGCATGATAAATCTTTCTTTCCTGAAATGGGCAGAGTGCCTGGCAATACAATCCAGGTATGGCTCAGCTGTTGTTGCAATTGAGAAATTACTCGAAAGAGAGAAGGGGGCGCTGGCACCGGATTATCCACAAATGCCCAATATAGAAGATCAATACATAGTTGATGATGCACTTTTCTTAAAAGGATTATGTCAAATATTGAATAGTCGTGTAGAAGAACGGATCTCTCTTGGAATTGATGCAATATTGTCAATTGATCGCTTCTATCCGAATTTGACTTATGGATTTCTTGCAACTAATATTGCAGAACAACTGATAGCATTACAAACTGCAAATGATGTTGAAGGGCTATATTCCTTATGCGATGAGTTATTATCAGATTATATGGTGACTCATCAATGGCCTTTGCCTTAGGGGGGCATCGAGCGCATTGAAAAACGCAATGAGGACTTACATGATCAAGATGCACTGGAGTAAGTTGGCATGCATCATCGCCAGTCTTTCGTTAATATTTAGTAGTATGCTGTTTGCTGTACATCGTCCGTTAGATGAGCAGATTCGATTAAAGACGCCACGATCAGGGCGACTTGTTTCAGATGGATCATTATTGTTTTCCTGGACTTGTCGTCTACAGTTAAACGGTTTAAGTTTTTCCAATTGGGAACTATCGTTCGTTGAAATTACAGGTATAGATACATTAAGGATATCGAACATTGCTCCCGAAAAACCGATAATGGCACATATCCAATATTATCGTTTGCGCAATATTAAACGATATTTGAAACAAAACGGGACATACCGCTGGGCTGTTTCAGCCATCTATACCGATGGTACTCGGCATATTAGTAAATATCGTACATTGATATATAAGAGGGATTTCTCCCAACCGTATTTCGCTGATGATGCTTCACTCTACGAGGTAAGATATAGTCATATAAAACGTACTGGTTCAAATTTATTTGTGGAATTTAAACATACTCTTGCCAATAGTGAACCATTTATGGGGTACTCTGATCTTGATCTTATTTTTCATCAAAAGTTAGGTTACAGAGTACATATAAAAGAGCGGCTTATGATTCAATCAGGACTTGGATTGGGTGTTGGATTTGCTCTTGATTTACGGTTGTTTAAAAATGATTATTTTGCTCTTCATCCTTATGGTGCGGTTGAATTTTTCGGACGATCTGAGGGTATTAGGAATTATTCCAGTTCCACTAAAAACTGGAGTGTGGGCTGCCACTGTATCATTATGCCCGGAGGGTATCTTACTCTTAAAGCGGCATACATACCTGCATATAATATACGTTATATAGCAGGAAATGATAGGCTGATGACTTTTAACGGAAAAGGCTGGAAGTTGGGACTGCGTCTCATTTTATCTCGTAAATTTATAAAACCAGTCTCGTTTTTTGGTAAAAAACTTGATCTAAGGCGTATACCTGTTGAATATACAATTAGTCAAGTTAAAGATGTTTTCACTAATATAACAATGAAACAAATTAATGTTTCAATTGGATATTTATTTTAATTGTAGTCTTGGAGGATGATTCAAATGCGTCCAAAAAATTTATTTTATTTAATCTTCGTTTTATTTCCATTTTTATCTGTTCAGGCAGATGAGTACAAAATACATATACGTAATGTACATCGTGACCTGAAGACAGATTGGAAAAGATTGCCCAAATCTGCTGATTGTACAATAGAATGGGAACTCTACAGCGGAGCAGAAGGAAGTTGGAAGATTGTTCCTTTTAATGAATTGGAATCTTTTAATCTGGTCTGTTTTAATGGTGAAAATCCCGGAGACGTAGTTGGAGAGCAGAATTCCGATGGGAATTTTGCAACAATTACTAATCTTACAGCTTTTATAAAGTACGGTTTTGTCGTCAGGGGTATGCAAGCAAATACTGTTATTGCCGTCTCAGATACGGCATGGCTTACAATTGGCCGCATAAATGCTGTTGATGATGCTGGCTTTATATGGCATCATTGGATCCCCTTGAACGGGCGAATCCCTATGCAATTTATCGGCCATGAGAACTATTTTGATTCGGCAACAAAAGCGGGCAAGATGGCATTTCATTTGATCTGGAACTTCCTGCTTATTGGCATTGTTATTTGGGTGTTTTATTGTTTCAGACATTTGCGGTTTAATGTTATTTTTCCCATGAAGGATAGAGACGATGAGGATTTTTTTGAAAAGCTGGAGACGCAAGATCCTGATAAATACGCTAAAATAATTCGTCGTACTCAAAAAGGTAAAAAGTGGTTTCATATCTTTGATGCATTCTATGATAAGCATATTTCTACCAGATTTACTGTGCAAATACTTGATAAATGGCATGATGTCATTGAAAAATCCAATATAGAGATTGATCTGTTTATCAGATCCGGAAATGAAGCTATAACATCTGAGAAAATTTCTATTGCAAATGCTGCATTTTGGAAAGATAAAGGCAGTAGAGAGATTGAAATTATCAAGCAGTCTACCAAAGATATCAGAATACGTGTGAAAAAATTATTTGGACTTGGCAAAACTGAGAAACACACTCTCTATGAATACTCAACTGTTAAAATTGTCCATGCCGGCCTGGAGAAACACGAGCTTGGCGGATATCACTGGAAAACATGCTCAGCTAATATTGACAGGGCTATTGAAAACCGTGCAGCATCTGAACTCGACAGATTACGCCAAAACACAAGGATGGATTGGTTGTGGAACCTTGGCACACTTGCCCCGTTGATCGGTCTTTTTGGTACTGCAACGGGTATTAGTAATGCATTTAAAAATTTGGTAGAGATGAAATCTGATTCCAGTCAGGCAGATCTGGTGAAACAATTGGCTGGCGGTATCAATGAAGCCTTATGGACAACAATCCTGGGTCTGGCTGTCAGTTTTTTCATGATGTTATTATACTTTTATTATCAAAATAAATTGAACTGGATCTATTCCAAATGGGAAGAGCTCTACATTCACGTTTCAGAAAAGCTCTAAAGGGCAATTGATAAATGGCTTTTAAAAGAGAATATGAAAAAAAAGGGATCAGTCTTCCGGGTTTGATAGATATAGTATTTTTACTCCTTATTTTCTCACTGGTAACCTTGAGTGTTAGTCAGTCTGTAATAGACCAACCGGGACAGGATCAGGAAGATACGGCATTTCCATTGCCGGAAATTGAGAGTCAAACTGCCAAACGACTGGAACAGGAGTTGACTACAATACTGTTTCAGATAGAACATAATAATGCAGAAGATTTTTCGAGCCCACTGATAATATATACACTGCTGCCTGATGAGGATCTTGAACAAACTGTTGACGGCGCGCTTAAAATTGCTATGGCAGATTCTCTGTTGCATGCAACATTTCCCCAAAATTTTCTGGATTTGTCAGACAGACAATTTAGAAATTTGAGAGCATGCCGGTTGATAAGAAAATCAATACGGCAGTATAAGGAAGATAATTTTTTTGAACCGAATCCTATGAATTCTATTGAAATCAGAGCAGTTCGAGATACTGAATTTAAAATAATCAATTATATCTTACAGTTTACCAGTACCTTCAAAGATACAATCCCTCGTTTTATGGTAAGAACCATAAATGGCAAGGAGGTTGTTGTTGGCGTTTAAAAAGAAGAATACTACAAAAGAACAGTTAGAGCTGATCTCACTTATTGATATGATTCTGATTTTACTTGTATTTTTTTTAGTAGCCAGTTTTGTAATGCAATTAGAAGATCAGGAATCGGGTCTCTACATGCCAACACCGGAAAACGAGAGAGGCAGAGCGCAGATTGTTATGCAGCTAATGGAAGATGGCAGGACATTCTGGCTAGATGAGAATGCTGCTGATGAGGTTGCGAATTATAGATCAAGATATAGTTATCTACCTGAACCCGGATTAAGCCGTAAGGTTTTTTCTTTATTGATATCGGCAAATACATATTCGTATGGCAAAATTAATGAAAAATTGTCCGGTTTAAAATTACGTGCCAAAGATAATCCTGATGAAAACTTTTTTGTACTTATCAGATGCCCTGATGCATTGCCTTATGAACGGGTTATTAATGTAATTGCGCAATTGACAGACTTGGTCTTGCCCAACCTTACTTATGGTTGTGTTGGCGGCCATTTAAATGATATGCTTGAGTTGAGGAATATCACTATCAAGACGCGTAGAGATAACTTTGGCAACAGGCGTGAAAATATTATAATAGATTTTTAATGTTCTCGTATTTATAAGGATTTTAAATGAAGCTTGTGACGATTGTATTGGGATTTATTCTCTGTACACTCATCGGCTATAACATTTGGCAGGCTACTCTTCCGTATGAAGAATTGATTCTGCCTAATATGGAAATCTCTGAAGAGCTGGAGATACCTCCACGCCCAGGAGTAAATGGAATTGAGATTTCCGGCCCTATTGTTCAGCCAATTGTATTTTCTATTGATGCGTCCAAACCAGGAATGCGTAGCCTGGACTGGCGTTATTTAAAAAATATAGATGTCGCTGCAGATGTAACTATTCATATTAATGTGGATCATGAGGGTAAAGGCACTATTATCAAAAGTGATTTTGCTGGCCATACTCAGGCCGGGGAATATATTATTAACGCTATAAAAACGTGGTATTATAAACCCTTTATGGAGGGGAGGATACGTATTTGGTTTAATCTCCCTAGTCTGGATTCCAGGGCAAGGTTGATGATTGATACCTCTCAACTTGAAAGAAATGCCAGTATTCCACCACATAAAGCTATCTTATTCGGGCGTATTCATTTAATTGATAAAATATTACCCGGTGAAATAAAAAATGCCATTAACTTTTAAGTAATGCTATGAAATTTTGAGGATGTATATAATGTCAGGCTACAAAAAAAGTATTGTCCTTGCTCTTGTGTTGACTATTGTCATGAGCGGAAATGCACAGAATCAATTTCAGAGTTTTTATAATTCAAACGCTCTGACACTCTTTAACCAGGGTGATTACAAGACATCTTTGGA
Organism: bacterium; assembly: GCA_023139105.1. GTDB lineage: Bacteria > Zhuqueibacterota > QNDG01 > QNDG01 > JAGLOF01 > JAGLOF01. The sequence continues at coordinate 10,804 of JAGLOF010000030.1, read as the reverse complement.
CTCCATGAGTGTATGGAGAGACAAAAATGATTCTGAACGCGGATTAATCACCTATTTTATGGCAGAAGCTTACTATTGTCTTGCATTCAGGGTAGATGGTAAGACTGTTGCCAGAGAGTACTTCAATCTGGCCCTTGAAGCTTTTAACCAGGCTATTAAAGCTTCTGATTTAGCCACTCTTAATCCGGAAAAGGTACTAATTGGCAAATACAAATCTGCCTGGTGCCAATACCGCCTTGGTAGTTTAACTGATAATCCTCTTACATATTGGGATCAGGCCGCTTCTGCATTTGAAGCAATTTCCAAGACGCATAAGGATACTGTCGGAATTAAAACGGGATTATTGTCTATCTACATAGACCTCAGATCTGCCGAATTTAACAGGATACAAATGATATCGGCAAAGCAAGGGGTATTAGGACTTGAGGCCGCACAGAAAGCTATTAGACATTTGGCCAGAGCCAGAGTAAAATTAAACAATATTACTGATTCTGATCTTGTATCTTCAAGATTTACAAATATGAAAAAGTGGCTTGGGCAGCGTGTTTCTTTTGAGAACTGGCGCCTGTATATTTCAATGGATGAGACAGTTTTTTCTGAAGTTAATGATCCTGATAAACAGAATACATGTGTTGCAACAGCTAGTAAGTTGTTGAGTAATTCAGTTCAGAATGATATTCCAGGCAATAGTCTGTGGTTGTCCGATTTCAATAAAAATGACCTGTTCTCTAAATTGCATTTATATCTTTTAAGTTCTGAAAGTAAGGATGAACAAGCCCTGAATTCAGCATTAGACCGAATGGCTGCTACGGTTGATCCTTCCGTTTTATCATTGATACGCGGTTTTAGAGATTACAACCATGCAACGGAAGACAGGATCTTTCAGAGGCTGGCCGGATCCAATGGCAGTCATTTTGATCGTGCGTCACAGTCGTTAGTTGAGGGCTGGTACTGGCTTGGTTGGACGCAATTTATCCTCAATATGCCTGAAGCTCAGGACTCGTACAGAAAATTTATTACAGCATCACAGAACTATGAGATTGATCAGCGTTTAATGTATCTTCGTGAAGAAGCTCAATATCGTCTTTTTTATATTCAATTTGAAAATGCTCTTGGGCAGAGACAGCGGCTCTCTGAGTTAGCAGCTTCCATAGATAGATTTAACCCTCAAAATTCTAAAATTGTTCAACAGAAAACAACATTGGCACAGTTAATTAAAATTGTATTGGTTGATTTAAATGATTCCGAAGTTTTAGCCAGCATCTGGAATGACGCGCTTCAAGGGCGTCGATCCGATAAACAGCGACAGACAAGAAACCTTTCGGAAGAAATGCTCTTTCGGGCAACGCGTGTAACAGGATTACCACGTAAACATTACCTGGATCATCTGGATGCATTGCTTCGCCTGCTGGAAAGTTTTGATGAACCCCTCTCCACTTTTTATAAGGGGCTATCGGTATTTTTGCGGGCAGAGATTCAAACCAGACCTGCGGCTAAACTTTCTATCTATGAAAGAGCGGCTCAATCTCTTGAAACTGTCAAGGAACCCTTTGTCACGGAAGCTTCCTATATTGTGGCGAGAAGTTATTTTGCAGCTGCAAAACATGCAAAAGATGACTCTCAGATTGAGCAGCTTTATGAGAAGGCACGACCGCTTTTGATTGATTTGATAAGTAATCATCAAAGTGTAAGAGCTCTTTATTATCTGGGCGAGATCTATCGTCTTGAGGGAGAACATAAATTGGCCGTGCAATGTTATCAAGTTGTCGAAGATAAGACACGTGGCCAGGCCGGAGGTAGTTTTTGGACAGAAAATGCCAGATCTGCAATAAAGACCTGTAGTGATATAGGCACCAAGACCGATTTGGCATGGTTGAAAATGGAATCAGTAGATTATCCTGATGAACTTTTGATTGTTGACGGGCGTGTGATTTCTCTGGAACGCTTTGCAGATAGAAAATATATACGTCGTCAATTCTGGCGTGATGCTATTGATCTGTTTGTTCAATTTGGCTGGGAACCTGATCGTGTCTCTGCAAGCGTAAATACTTTACGCCCTGTTGCCAATAATTACAGGGCTACAAATTTGAATTTTGGTTTTCATGATTGTATGGGCGTTTTAACCTGCGGGTTGGCTCTGACAATCATCAAAGGGGATGTGCAAGGTGATATAATAGTAACATTGGGCGATGAAGAATTAATTCCCGATACTGACGGTATCTATAGAAAATCACCTATACGCCTCGGCCAGAGTGCCGCACTTAAAATTGAAGGCTCAGGAAGTATTCCATACTTACAGCATTTTAATTTTAGAGAGCCTGTTTATAAAAGAGTGACAATTGCTCTGGCAGAAAAAATATCATTTGTTGTTGATACTAAATCTGATAATGGCGAGTCTGCTATGATTCAATTAAATTCCCGCCAGGATAGAAATAATCTATTCAAATCAGGATCACAGCCTTTAGGTGCTGGTACAGAATTAATTGCTGATTTTAAATCAGATATTTTATTTAGAGATTTTGTTTATTCTGCTGCTCATAAAAAATATCTGGTATTAAATAATACAACACCTTTTGTCCGCACTTATCAAGATAATGGGAATGTACGGGCATCTGCTCCAATTGTCTTATCCAAGGTTACAGAAGGCCCCCGGTTATCAAATCCAGAGGGAATTACAGTGGATATGGCGGGGAATATTTATATAGCAGATTGGAGTGAGCATCGTATTCTCATATTTTCCAGGAATGGTGCGTATATAAGGCAAGTAGGAAGTAAAGGAAAGAATAATCCCCATAATATGGGTAATGGTGTGAAGTTATTATATCCCAAGCGTATTGCTATTGTTGAAGATATTCAAGGTGTTGCCACTGGAGAAGATAAAGTATTCAGGCCAATTTATATGTTGATTGCTGACCGAAATGGTGTCTATTTGGCAGATGGTTTTGGACAGTATTGGGGAAGCCTGAATCTTCCAGGAAGTCTTAGTCATGATTTATATGACATGAAAGTTGAAGGTTATGGTAAACAGGCAAAACTATATGTATTTGATAGACAAGGGCAGGTTGTCAGAACGTTAACTGCACAATAATTAGTTAAATATCTTAATATGAAAGGACCTTGTCATGTACAAGGTCCTTTTTTTTTAACTACTTCGAAACTTTCGAAGTATGATGCGTATAATACAAGGTAGTTCGAAGAAATCGAAGTAACAGGAGATTGTATATGAGTCAATTGACAAGGAAAGAAGAACAGGTGTTATTGGCTATTTTTCATATTGGCCTAGATGCTTATCTGATACCAATTCAGGCAAAGATTAAACTTTTTACAGGTAAGAATTATTCAGTAGGAACTATTTACGCACCGTTGAACAGGCTGCATTTAAATGGTCTTCTTGAAACATATTTCAAGAAACAGACGGGACCTAATGCCGGAAAACCTATTAAATGTTATCGTCTGACAGAAAAAGGAGAAATGGCTCTGCAAGTTTTAAGGGATCAACAAAAAATGATGTGGAAAGGTGTCTCTTTCTCTTAGTGGAAAGAAGATTATAAAATAATGATTGTTAATATCTCAATAAATCCTCAACGGGTGATCCAGCTTTTCAATCGGTTTTTGCCCAAAGGAGATGCAGATCAGTTGGTAGTTCAATTAGAGTCAGCTTTTCATGATCTTAGTGCTCATGAAGGGTTAAGAAAAGCCAATCTTTGGTTGTTCTCAGAAATTATAAGATCAATGCCTGGTTTATTTACAGCAGCTATATATTGGAGACTTTCAATGTTTAAAAATGATATTAAATCCGCTTTAAGAAATGTAAAAAAAGACAGGGGAGTATCAGTACTAAATTTACTTGGATTAACTATAGGTATTGCTGCGGTACTTTCCATACTTCTATTTGTACAACATGAACTACGTTATGATAATCATCATGAAAATGCAGATAGAATATACAGACTTAATTTTTATGGTGTGTTGAATGGCAATAGCCAGCATACTGCCCGCGCATGTCCACCTCTGGCCCAGTTACTGGTTGATGAATACCCAGGAGTAGAAGCAATTACAAAAATGCGTCATTATTCATCTCCTGTATTTCGCGTTGAATCAAAAATATTTTCTGAAGAGAGGGTGTTTTGGGTAGATCCTGCATTTTTTGATGTCTTTACTGTGCCCTTTATCAGTGGTAATCCGAAGAATGCTCTTCTACAACCAAATCAGATTGTTTTAACAAGGTCTATGGCCAAAAAATATTTTGGAGATACAGATCCGGTTGGGAGGATTATTGATGCAGATGGACAACGGGACTACATTGTATCTGCTGTTGTTGAAGATGTACCACCAACTTCACATTTTCATTTTGATTTCCTTTGTTCACTGACTGAGCAACGTGATGCAAATGCGCCGGTCTGGTTCCTTAATGATTTTTATATTTATGTTTTATTAGATGAGGGTACAAATGTACTTGAAATGGAAGCAGATTTAGCTAAAACTGTCGGTATTCATCTGGATAAATTTATCAAAGGTGCAATTGGTATTTCCTTTGATGAATTTATCCAGAGTGGAGGAGCATTTCAATATTCAATGCAACCATTATTAGATATCCATCTGAATTCGCATTTGGAATTTGAATTGGAAGCGAATGGTAATGTTGTTTATGTCTATCTGTTCGCTGCTATTGCAATTGCTATTTTGTTAATTTCCTGCATCAATTTTATTAATCTCAGTACAGCCAGATCAGTTAATCGAGCCAGAGAAATTGCTGTTAGAAAATGTGTTGGCTCATCTCGCGGTCTTCTTATTAAACAATTTTTAACAGAGACTATTTTATTAAGTTTAGTGGCAGTTATAGTAGCATCCATAATAGTTAAATTGACTTTACCGTTGATTAATCAGATAGTCCAGAGAGACCTCATCTGGCAACCTTTATCTGTCAGCTTTTGGTTGCCGGGTTTATTATTGTTTGCCATTCTTTTAGGTGTTGTTGCAGGGATATATCCCGCCTTGGTACTATCTTCTTTTAAACCTGCTGTTATTATGCAGGGTCGTAATCCCTCTGGTGGGCGAGGGCAATCACTCAGACGCGGCATGGTGATTTTTCAATTTTTCATTTCAATCATGTTAATTATTGGTGCTTTAACAATACGGAAGCAGGTTGATTTTATTCAAAATTCAAATCTTGGCTTCTCCAAAGAACAGATTGTAATAATAAAAAGGATAAATGACCTGGGTGGACAGGCAGAAACATTTAAACAAACATTACTGACAGATTCTAATATCCAAAATGCTGCACGGTCAGATATGATTATGGGGGATATTTTTGAAGCATTTGCCGCACGTGCAGTACCCTCTGAAGATGAACAAACTAAACTAATATGGTATTTGAACGTTGATGAAGATTTTATAGATACATATGAGATCAAATTATCGGATGGAAGATCTTTCTCATCTGGTCAGGGGCAAGATAGAAATTCAATTCTTATAAATGAGACCGCCGCAAGTGTATTGGGTTATGAGGACGCTGTAGGACGACATTTGATCAATAGTTTCTTTGAAGATAATCAATTTACTATTATTGGTGTGATAAAAGATTTTCATTTTGAATCCATGCACCAGCCCATTCGGTCTCTGATTCTTCTCCCGATTCAACAAGGGGGAACAGGTGATTTTCTTTCAGTTAGGCTTTCTACAATGGATATTGCCGGTACACTTAAGAATATAGAGAAAACATGGAAAGAATTCGCTCCTGGTCACCCATTTGAATTTGAATTCTTTAATCAACATTATTCAAAGATCTATGAGGCTGAAGAACGAACCGCTCAAATTTTTTACAGTCTGTCTATACTTGCGGTTTGCATTGCCAATCTGGGTCTGTTTGGTCTTTCCACTTACATGGTTGAAAGGCGTATAAAGGAGATTGGTATCAGGAAAACCATGGGTGCAAGTTTTCTAAGTATTTTGTATATGCTGCTGCAACAATTTCTTGTCTGGATTGCTATTGCATCGGTCATTGCTTGTCCAGTGGCTTATTGGGGGATGGAGAAGTGGCTCAGAAATTTTGCATATAGATGCAACCTGGATTCAATGCTGTTTATCACTGCCATTGGTATTGCACTTATAGTAGCAGTTCTGACAGTATTGAATCATGCATTAAAAGCAGCCAGAAGTAATCCAGTGAAATGTCTCCGCTATGAGTAAGTTTTAAGTGAATATTTACAAGACTCAATTGTAGCTACTTATGATTTAATATGCATATAGTTTGATAAACGAAAACAACCGGCAAAAACATGAAACTTTAGCTGGTTGTTTTCGTTTACTATTTTAATGACTGACCAGTCAGTTTTTTACTGACCAGATATTCAGGGGAGATATTTGTGAATAAAAGAGATGGAAAGAGCCGGAAAGAACTGGAAAGGGAAGCCAGAAAGCAGGATATCCTGGAGATGGCTGCACAACTCTTTGCCTTACGGGGCTTCCATGAGGTCAAGGTTGATGACATTGCCGATGGAGTTGGGCTGTCAAAAGGAACTATCTACCTGTATTTCGAAAATAAAGAAAATTTATTCTTTTCAATTCTCATGGAAAGGTTTAAGGCTTTAAATACAAGGCTGCAAGCCGCTGTTGATGAGAATGATAATTTTCATGAGCGATTGAACAAATTTATCTATACATATCTTCATTTTTTTAAAGAAAACGAGGCATTTTACAAAATTGTTCATTCTGAGAAAACCAGGATGAGCATGGAGAGCCATTACAAATTACATGAATATGGTAAAATTTCATATTTTAAGTTGTTTGAGATGGTCATTCAACTTATTAAAGAAGGCGTGGAAGCCGGTGAACTCAGATCTATGGAACCCCGTTCTATTGCCTTGAGCCTTGTTGGAATATTAAATATGTATATCTACAGGAGTATATTTCAGAGTTCGGATAGAGATGTTGAGGTTGAAGTTAATGAAATTATCGATCTATTCCTCAACGGAGCAAAACGCTAACAGATAATATGTTTAAATAATCGGAGGAAACATGAGAAGTAGAATTTATTTTGTCTTGATTTGCATAATGATCTGTACGGGGATAGCTTTTGGTCAGGAACCCATTAACCTGACCCTGGACACTAGCATTAAAATGGCACTGGAAAAAAACCCTGAGGTGCAGATTGCCCATATGGAATGGGCTAAAGCCAAAGCTGGAATCGGGGAAGCTTGGTCGGCACTGATGCCAGTTGTTGATGGTAATGTCAGTCTTCAACATGCGTGGGGTGAAATACAAAAACAAGTTTTTCCAAATTTCTTAAAGGATGCATTGTTGCCGTTGGCTTCCGTAATACCTGAAGTGAATGACATGCCCGATTTCTTAAAAATGAGTTTTGGTGTCGAGAATACTTTTCGATATGGACTGACCCTGACTCAGCCACTTTTTTTAGGCGGTGCAGGCATTGCAGGTGTACAGCTTGCAAATGCAGCCACCAAGGCCAGCATGTATGAGTATGAGGCCAAACGGCAATCATTGATTCATAAGACCGCAGGTGCTTTCTATGGATGTCTCCTGGCACAACGACTTGTTGAAGTTCAATCAGAGGCTCTGGCCCAGGCTGAGGCTAATCTAAATAATGTGATAATTAAATATGATGCTGGTATAGCATCGGGTTTTGATAAGATGCGTGCCCAGGTGGAGGTAGCTAATTTAAAACCTGAATTTATTGTGTCGCAGAATAATTATAATTCTGCAATAACTGGTTTGCGGATGGTGCTGGGGCTTCCTACAACTCAATTGATTAAGGTGGTTGGCCAGTTGGAATATCAGCCTGACAGCTATAATGAATTCAACTTGAGTGTACTTCAGGAAAAAGCCATGGCTCAAAGGCCGGAAATGGCAATGGTGCAGGCACAGATACGTATGGCCTCAAAAGGTGTAACTATTGCTAAAAGTGCATTTATGCCTAAACTTTTCTTTCAGACTGAATACTCTTATCTGGGTATGCGTAATGATTTTAATTTTGAACAAAATGATATGAGTAGAGGTTTTACATCAGCCTTGTCTCTGCAGGTACCTTTATTTAATGGCTTTAAAAATGCTAAACAGTATCAGAAGGCCCGCTTGGATTCAAGGATTGTTAAAGATTCACGCAGGCAGATGGAAAACGGAATAAATGCAGAAGTTGAAATTGCTTTAAATAAATTTAATGAATCGGTTGAAAAGTATAATGCGGCAAATGAGTCAATTGACCTGGCTAAAGAGGCACTCAGGCTTGCAAATTTACTTTATGAAGAGGGTGCCAGCACACAGCTTGATGTTCTTTCCAGCCAACTTGCCTTGACAAGGGCACGTTTGAACTATGCATCTGCTTTGTTTGACTACCAAATTGCCCGTTATGAAATCAGGCGCGTCACTGGTGAGCTTAAGGGTGTATTGTAACTAATAAACTATACTGAAACTATTGGAGATAAAAAATGGTACGTAAAATTATCTATACCTGCCTCATAGGGGCGTTGGTAGTTGTGGGCGGTTGTCAAGAATCAGCCGACACAGAGGATGTACGCATTCCTGTGAAAGTACAGAATGTAGCTTTGGGAGAAGTTGAACAATCAATATTTTATAATGGAGATATCAAGGCAGAACGTGAGGTAAAGGTATACTCCAAGGTGCCTGATCGTATTGAACGGTATTTTGTTGATGATGGTGATAAGGTCTCCAAGAATGCTCCAATTGCCAAGATTGCTGCTACGCCAATTGAGCAGGCTGTAAGACAGGCTGAGGCCGGCGTTGCAGCAGCCGAAGCGCAGGCATTGAATTTGAAGACAGAATACCAACGCGCTGAGCGACTTCGTAGCCAGGATGCCATGAGTCAGCAACAGTTTGATGGTGTTAAAGCTCAGTATGAAGCCGTTATGGCACAGGCAAAACAGGCACAGGCAATGTTGATCTCTGCAAAGAGTCTGTCTGCCGATGCAACTATTACCGCACCGATCTCAGGTATCATTGCCAAGCGATACCTGGAAGCCGGAGATATGGCTGTTCCTGCAATTCCTGTGGCCAGTGTTGTACAGATGGATCGTGTTAAAATTACTGCCGAAGCTACAGAAGCGGATCTGGGGCGATTAGCGATAGGAGATCCTGCAAAAATTATTGTAAGGGCCTATCCCGATGAAATTTTTAAAGGCCGTATTTCAAAGATCAGCCCTGTAATGGATCCGTTGACTCGAATGGCTGCAATTGAGATCATCGTAGCCAATGCGGATCATCGATTAAAACCGGGCATGTATGCAGAAATTGAAGTGATAACCGGTATTCTTGAAAATATTATTGTGATACCCAGGCACTGCGTCATTGAAAATACATCTCTTGAATCGATAAATGGACGGGACAGAGTGATTCGTAACTATTTTGTCTATATCGTAGATGATTCATCAAAAGCTGAACAACGCAAATTAGATGTTCTATATGTAAATCATCGTCTAATTGCTGTTACTGGCGGTATAAAATTGGGTGAGGAACTTGTTATTCAGGGACAGAAGAATTTGCGTAACGGATCTCCTGTGATCATTCCTCTGGCAGGGGAGACACTCTAATGCAAATAACCAAGACAGCTATCAAACGCGGCATCACCTTTATGATGATTTACATCATCGCTGTGGGCTTTGGCCTGTTCAGTCTGGGGCGTCTGCGTGTTGATCTCTGGCCCAAGCTTAATTTTCCGGTGATTGCAATTATTACACAGTATACCGGTGTAGGCCCATTTGATATAGAGACAGTGGTAACGCGGCCTCTGGAAGAGACAGTTGCTTCTGTTCAAAATGTAAAGAAAGTAACATCACAATCCCGTCAGGGCCTATCTCTTGTGCTGCTTGAGTTTGAGTGGGGAACTGATATGGATCAAGCCGAGATAAATGTCCGTAAGAATCTCGACTTTGTAGAAGACTATTTGCCGGAGGAAGTTTCTGATCCACTTGTCTTTGCATTTGATCCCTCCATGCAGCCCATTATGTTTATGTCCGTTGGATCTGAATTTCACGGGCTTGCTGAACTGAGAAGAATATCCGAGCATGAACTTGAACCTCGTCTTGAACGGATTCCAGGTGTTGCCTCTGCAAGTACCATGGGAGGTTTAAAACGTGAGATTCATATATTGGTTGATCCTGTACGTTTGAAAGCGCGTCATATATCTATTCAACAGGTGGGCTTGGCACTTCAATCCAATAATGTTCAAATGCCATCTGGCTGGATTGATGACGCACAAATGGAGTTTTCAATTCAAACTCAGGGTGAATTTCAGACAATTGATGAAATTGAAAATACCAGTATTGTGGTAATGAATGGAACAAATATCCGCATCAGGGACATAGCAGATGTGGAAGATGGATTTGTAGAAACACGACAGCAGGTTATTGTGAATGATAAACCTTCTGTGCTGCTAATTGTACAAAAACAATCTGACGCCAATACTGTTGATGTTTCGCGTAAGATGACAGGGCGATTTGAGCAAATCGAAAAAGAACTGCCAAAGGGTGTTGAATTGGAAGTGATATGGGCGCAGGCTGAATTTATAACCAGATCGATGTCCAACCTAGGCGTCACCGCTATTCTGGCAATCTTCCTGGCATTTGGAGTTCTGTTCTTTTTCCTGAGGCATTTTTCAAGTTCATTGATAGTGGCTGTATCTATTCCCGTCTCGATAATTCTCACATTTGCGGTGATGGATCAGGCTGGCATGACTTTGAATATGATATCCATGGCGGGTCTTGCCCTTGCTGTAGGACTTTTAGTGGATAATTCCATTGTTGTACTTGAAAATATTTTCCGGCACCAGGAG
>JAGLOF010000003.1 GCA_023139105.1 bacterium | reverse complement strand
TGCGACAGAGAGATCTTAAAAAGGTTAGTTTCGGCATGACCTTTTAGTTGTAAGATTTCACCGTATTAAGAGCAATGCGGTGGAGAAGCGTTTCTCAGGGATGAACTCTTCGACAGCATCTCTTCCGGCCTGGGGGTTAGTGAAGTAATGTATTCTGCGAGAATCTGTGTCATCTGTCGGAATTGTTTTTATTCTACCATGAAATTTATTATCTTAAAACCTTGAGGGGATGTGAAATCTTGTAGACTGAATGGAAGGAGCAAATTAATGCCCTGGTTCGAAATGGAAAGGGTGGATGTAAAAACAAAACCGCCAAAAGATGCTATGTGGATTAAATGCAAATCTTGTAAAGCCATGATCTTCAAGTCGGTCTGGATTGAAAATCTACATGTATGTCCTGAATGTGATTTTCATGGAAAGCTAACCGCCCGGGAACGTATTGATTTTACTCTGGATGAAGGATCATTCAAAGAACTGAATGAATCAATTGCACCTGCTGATCCTCTCAAATTTGAATGTGGTTATGGCAGTTATGCTGAGAAAATTAAAGCTACAAATTTGAAAACCGCACTCAAAGAAGCTGTTATCACTGGAACAGGAACTATTCAAGGTATCAATGTTGTCATTGCAGTCATGGATTTTCGTTTCTTTGGCGGCAGCCTTGGCTCGGCCACAGGAGAGAAAATTCTGCTAGCTGCGGATTATGCTCTGAAGCACTCCATGCCCTATATAGTTGTGTCTTCATCGGGTGGCGCACGCATGGAAGAAGGGATTCTATCACTTATGCAGATGGCCAAGACCTGTGCCGGTATTGCCAGGCTTAATGTAAAGGGGATTCCCTACATATCAATATTAACCGATCCGACCTATGGAGGCGTTACAGCCTCATATTCAACTGTTGGTGATGTTAATCTGGCAGAACCTCATGCACGTATCGGTTTTGCAGGCCGCCGCGTTATCGAGCAAACCATCAATGAAAAATTACCCGATGATTTTCAGCAGTCGGAGTACCTGATGGAGCATGGATTTATTGATAAGATTGTCCGCCGTACGGAGATGAAAGATACACTGGCGCAGATCCTTTCATACTGTCAACCGGCCAAGAGCTAACGAAAGGAGCCGCATCGATGAATGTACTTGAATTTGAATCACATCTCCATGAGATGGAAGAGAATATAGAGAAATTTCGTATAATGTCTGAGAAGGATAATATTGATCTCAACAAGCAGATTTTAGATCTGGAAAAACGTCTTAAGACTGAGAAAGAAGCAGTCTACTCAAAATTGACACCATGGCAGACTGTACAGATTGCCAGACATGCACAACGTCCGGTATTGGAAGATTACATCAATTTAATTTTCACTGATTTTATTGAGCTGCACGGTGACCGCCGTTTTTCCGATGATCGTGCCCTTATAGGCGGTTTTGCAACATTGGGCGATCAAAAGCTAATGCTCATAGGTCATAATCGTGGTAATAATGTCACTGAGAATATTGAACGCAATTTTGGAATGGCTTTGCCCGATGGTTACCGCAAGGCTCTGCGTCTCATGGAGCTTGCTGAACGCTTCGGCCTGCCTATTGTCACTTTTATTGACACACCAGGTGCATATCCCGGAATACATGCAGAGGAACGTGGACAGGCTGAGGCCATTGCCAGAAATCTATGTGAGATGGCCAAGCTGAAGGTGCCAATCGTATGCATCGTCACAGGCGAAGGTGGTAGTGGCGGGGCACTTGGCATAGGTGTAGGCAATGTAATACTCATGTTAAAGCACTCTATTTATAGTGTGATTTCACCTGAGGGGTGTGCCTCCATTTTGTGGCGTGATGGTGCATTTGCTGAGCAGGCCGCAGAGTCCATGAAGATAACAGCTCAGTCCCTTAAAAAACTCGGCGTTGTAGATGAGATAGTATCAGAGCCTCTTGGCGGTGCTCATACTAATCCTGTAGCGACTGCAAAATCTGTACGCTCAGCTATTCTCAAACATTTGAGAAAACTTAATGCCATGAAGGCCGATGGTCTGATCGAAAATCGTTTTGAAAAATATGCCCATCTTGGTGTTTTTACCAGCTAACGGAGATTTAAATTATGTCAGATAAAAAGAAGAAAAAACCGATAAAATTGCATCCGGTACACATCACCGATACAACACTCCGTGACGCACATCAGTCAATGTGGGCCACACGTATGCGTACTGATGATATATTGGGTATTATCGATGAGATCGACAAAGTTGGTTACTACTCCCTTGAAGTATGGGGCGGCGCAACTTTTGATGTATGCCTCAGGTTCTTGAGAGAGAATCCATGGGAGAGGCTCCGAAAGATCAAAGAACGCGCTAAACGCACACCTTTACAGATGCTCTTGCGGGGACAAAATCTGGTTGGTTACCGTAACTATCCTGATGATGTTCTGGATAGATTTGTAGCACTGGCCCATGAAAACGGTATTGATATTTTCCGTATTTTTGATGCGCTCAATGATACACGTAATCTTGAAGCTGCTATCAAAGCTGTTAAACGTCACGGTGCCCATGCTCAGGGTACACTGGCCTATACAATCAGCCCTGTTCATACTCCTGAAAAATATGTTGAGTATGCAAAGGCTCAGGTAGATCTGGGTATTGACTCACTAGTGATAAAAGATATGGCTGGTATCTTGTCTCCTGTTGGAGCAGAGAAATTGGTCTCAAAATTGGTAAAAGAAATTGATGTGCCTATTCAACTACATGCCCATGCCACAAGTGGAATGGCCACGGCAATGTATCTTTCAGGTGTACGTGCCGGTGCCGGTGCTATAGATTGCGCTATTTCGTCCATGGCCGGTTTTACAGCCCAGCCGCCTGCAGAGACTTTAGCTGCCATTTTTGAAGAGACTGAATTTGCATGTCATCTTGATTTTGAGGCTCTTGGCAAGGTGGCAAAATATTTTGAAGAATTGAAACCCAAACGTCAGCTTAAGAGCGCACCTTCTTCTGTGGTTGATCCCGGTATTCTTGTACACCAGATACCCGGCGGTATGATTTCCAATTTCCGTTCACAGTTGGAACAGCAGGGAGCATTGGATAAGTTGGACCTGGCCCTGGAAGAAGTAACAAAGGTTAGAAAAGAACTTGGTTATCCACCACTTGTAACTCCAACCAGTCAGATAGTTGGCACGCAGGCTGTAATGAATGTGCTCTCCGGAGAACGTTATAAGATTATTCCCAATGAGGTTAAAGATTATTTGCGTGGATTCTATGGCCGCTCACCCGCTGCCATTGATCCCAAATTTTATAAATCCATTCTCGGAGATGAAAAACCTATAGACTACCGCCCGGCAGATAAATTAGAGCCTATGCTGCCAACGGCAACACATGGGCTTGATGCAAAATATATTGAGCTTGAAGAAGATATTATCTCATATTGTATATTCCCTGAGCCAGCACTTGAATACTTTAAGTGGCGTAGCCAGCCTGAAGGCCAAAAAGACGCCATTCCTGCTGATCTTGAGATGGAAGCAGCCAAAAGTACGGCCACAGTAAATCCACCGAAGGCACAAGCTCCTGCCGCTGCTAAAACTTCAGGCATGCATCCTGATCAGATGATGCATATTGAAGATTATAGAGGTATGGCTCTGTTGCTTAACAAGGCTGCCGGTCTTAAAATAGATGAATTCTCTATTCGCAAGGCTGACTTTCGTATGTCATTGCGCTCTGGTGGCGGAACAGCGGTATCTATTGATATGGATGATGATCTTCCTGAAGTCCCTCCAGTTACTGCAAAAGCTGTTGAAGAGACACCGGTGGAATCTGCGCCTGCTTCAGCTGCACCTGTTGAAGATCAAGCAGAGTACTCACATGTTGTTGTAGCTCCTCTGGTAGGTACTTTTTACTCATCTTCAGGCCCAGGTAAAGAGGCATTTGTTAAAATCGGAGATACTGTCTCTGCTAACGAAAAGGTATGTATTGTTGAGGCTATGAAGCTCTTTAATGAGATTGTAGCACCGGAGAACTGCAAAATTGTCAAGATTTTGGCTAATGATGGTGATAATGTGAAAAAAGGGCAGGCACTTGTTGCATATGAACCTGCTTAATTAGTATGTAAGAATAATTTTGTTTATATTTTTGGCTCTTTCGGCAATTGTTTGGAATTGTAATCGACAGATAACATGACTTGTTGAAAAACCCCGGGTGTCGCTTTTTCCCGCGTCCCCGGGTGTTTTTGCATTTACTATTTATGGCTCTAAATGATGAATATCCTATGTCCACATAGCCAATATCCAATGTCGAAGTAAGAGCTCCCTGGAAATTCGACATTCAGTGTTCTGCTGTTGGATATTCGTTCTATTAAATTTCAATATTCTATGCCTGCCGAATCAATATCCTTAGGGCAATGCTCCTGCTCTTTTTTTAAACACAGATACTAACAATTGTAATCCATAGAATACCCTGAAGAACCCAAAAGAAAAGGCATTTGTCCACGGAATACACGGAGCCTCTCAGCCCGGCCCTACGATATAAAAAAAGAGTAGTAAATTAGCCCCCGGGGTGTCAGTGCTGCTCTTTCACTGATTCCCCGGGGGCAATGTATCTCCCGCTGGTCCCATGAATTATTTACTGTTCTTTCTAAATGATGAATATCCAATATCCAATATCGAAGTAAGAGCTCCCTGGAAATTCGACATTCGGTGTTCTGCTGTTGGATATTCGTTCTATTAAATTTCAATACTCTATGCCTGCCGAATCAATATCCTTGGGGCAATGCTCCTGCTCTTTTTTCAAACACGGATATTAAAAATTGTAATCCATAGAATACCCGGAAGAACCCAAAAGAAAAAGCATTTGTCCACGGAATACTTCACGGAGCCTCTCAGCCCGGCCCTACGATAAAAAAAAGAGTAGTAAATTAGCCCCCGGGGTGTCAGTGCTGCTCTTTCACTGATTCCCCGGGGGCAATGTATCTCCCGCTGGTCCCATGAATTATTTACTGTTCTTTCTAAATGATGAATAGCCAATATCCAATGTCGAAGTAAGAACCTCTTGGAAATTCGACATTGGATATTCTGCTGTTCAATATTCGCTCTGGTAACTTTTAATTAAAGATCACCTGAATTCAATATCCTTCGGGCATGGCAGGGTGGCTCCGTGGTCTTCCTGCTCTTTACTAAACGTCTGTCACTGCAAGGAGTCCCTCCCTTCAGGACGACTGCGGCAAATTTCCTATCATAATAGAGCCGATATGATTCTATTTTTTTTGAGTCAATGTGTATGATTTTCGATCATTTCCGGTATAAGAAGCCGGATGTTTATTAGCTATTGCTTTTTGGCCCTTATTTTGCTACTTTAGTCTATATTGTTTTCAAATATATAATGCTTAGTATCAAATAGTGACGCCGATGAAGAGGGCGTAAAATAATAATATTATGAATGTTACTACCCGGTCTTAGGTTGTAATATTGTAACAGGAGGAAGCTGTTATGAAGCGTGTTATCATTTTATGGGCATGCTGGCTTTTTTATTCAACACAGCTTTTGGCGCAACCCGGATGGATATGGCAAAATCCGCTACCTCAGGGTAACAGCCTCTATGATTTCAGCTATGTTGGTAATCAAACTTTGTGGGCCTGTGGTTCGGCAGGAACTTTGCTTGTATCCATTGATGGCGGAGAGAGCTGGGAAGCTGTGTATAGCGGTGTTGGCCATTCATTGAATGGAATCAGTTTTACAGATAATCAAATGGGTTGGATTGTAGGGGCCTATGGTACAAGACTTGTCACAAGTGATGGCGGGACGACATGGCTTAACAGAAGTGATCCGTCTTTGACAACTTTGAATGATGTTATGTTTGCCGATAATTCAACGGGATGGGCGGTTGGAGTAAACGGTGCTATTCAAAAATCTGAAGACGGAGGCATTACCTGGCAAGTGCAGGCCAATTCAGATGTGCGCACATTGTACGATCTTTATTTTTGTAATGCGGATACGGGCTATGCTGCCGGTGCCAGTGGTGTGGTATTAAGCACTGTAGATGGTGGTGTAAATTGGATTAGTCGTTCTATTGAGACTGACAGAGCTATAAGATCACTGTGGTTTTTTAATGCAACAGATGGATGGGCTGCAGGTGTTAATGGTATATTATATTCCACGGAAGATGGCGGTATTAACTGGACAGCTCATAATGCACTTTCAACATCCACATATGAATCAATATTTTTTCTTGATAATGATATAGGCTGGCTTGCAGGTGATGCCGGTAAGGTGTTTAAAACTGTGGATGGAGGTATTAGCTGGGACAGGCAGAATACCGATACCGGAGATAGAATCCATTCTATCTGTTTTTCTGATAATGATCAGGGGTGGGCGGTTGGTGGTGCTGCGTTAGTATTAGGCACGGCAGATGGCGGCTCCCAATGGTCCATGAAACGTAAGGGTGATGTCGGATGGCTTAAAGACTGTATTTTTGTAGATCATTATACCGGATGGACTACAGGCCGTGACGGTATTGTTTTTAATACAATTGATGGTGGTTTGAATTGGAATTTGCAGCCTTCTGCTGTCTGGAAAAGTCTTGAAGCAATAGACTTTATAAATAAAGATATTGGTTATACCGTTGGATGGTCAGGGACATGTCAAAGGACACAGGATGGCGGAGAGCATTGGGAACAAACCTACACCTTTCTTGAGAATGATCTTTTTGATCTGTCATTTGTTACGGCTGACTCAGGTTGGGCTGTAGGTTCCGGTGGTTTGATTTTACGTACACATAATTCAGCAAGTTGGTTTGTGACACAAAATTCAGGCAGCTCGGAACAACTGCATGGTGTCCAATTTCTTGACAGATTTACAGGCTGGGTTGTAGGTGGACATGGAACAGTACTGACAACTGTAAATTCCGGAGATCGTTGGACATTGCAGCAGACACCGACAGACCGCTTATTGACAGATTGTTTCTTCATCGATGCACATACCGGTTGGGCTGTGGGGTGGTATGGCACTGTTATCAGTACGGTTGACGGTGGTGTGACATGGACAACACAGACTACTCCCGGTGAAGCACATCTTTATAGTGTGGATTTCATTAACGCCAATAGAGGTTGGGCAGTGGGTGTTGAAGGTATTATATATTCTACCGGAGATGGTGGAAAGAATTGGGAAGTACTTCCATCCGGGACATCGGAATGGTTGTATGGTGTTCAGTTTGTTGATGCTACTACAGGCTGGATAGTGGGAACCGAAGGCATAATTATGAAAACATCAACAGGCGGCCAAACCTCTGTTGAAGAACTGTATTTGGAAAATCAACCTGATGTCTTTTCTCTCAGCCAGAATTATCCCAATCCGTTTAATGCCACAACACACTTCAAGGTAGATGTCTCCAGAGATGCTGAATTATCAATATGTATTTATGATATACGTGGTCGTTTTATAGAGACTCTGGCCAATTCTTTCTATCACACGGGGACCTATGATATTGCATGGTGTGCAGAAAATCTACCCTCAGGTATATATTTGTGTAGATTAACATCCGGCAGCCATGTAATTACTCGCAAGGTACTACTCCAGAAATAAATGAATTCAGAATTAAAAGTTATGTTAAAGAAAGGCCGCTGATAGCGGCCTTTCTGTTGATTCCAGGTTGAATCTGAGTGCGTCAATACCAGGCTTTACCATAGGGAGTTGTTAGGGTATATTCCCTGTGAAGCTTACGGAAAAGAGCGAAGAAGCTCCCAGAGCATGGCACACGGATGACACGGATTAGAACAGATCTACCTGGATTCCCAAAGAAATAAAAAAATGCCGAAAGCAGGAAAAGAACTAAAAAGATAACTCGCACAGAGATCACAAAGCACACGGAGCCGCTCCCTGCCCTGCTTGAAGGATATTGATGAATGTTCCTGTCAGGCACCTGGCTCCATTGGACGATGCGGCAATGTCTTTCAATTTCAATGTAACATTTTAATATGTATCAGCGTACTACATATTAATCGCCGTACCATCCCGGGTTCATGACTTTATATCTTCCGGATGTTTAGTCTTTCCGAACCATGAGAATCAAAAAAAAAGATAAGTTACTTATTGAATTAGGGGGGATCTTCTATGAAGCGTTCCAGGAAGTCAATCATCTGGATTATTGTCTGCATTATTGTTGTTCTAATTGTTGTTGCAATATCTATGGGGAAAAATGACAGTACTGAGAATAGTCGCCAGCTTGTTAAGGTTGAGAGGAAAGATATTATTGATAAGGCACTGGCTGTAGGTTCCATTGAACCGGTGACAGAGATTGCAGTAAAATCCAAAGTGTCGGGTGTAGTTGGCAATCTATTTGTCGGTGTAGGTGATTTTGTAAAAAAAGGTGATCCTATTCTTGAAGTAAAACCTGATCCGACACCTTTTGAGTTGGTTCAGTCCAAGCGTAATGTAGAGATGCGTCAGATTGCACTCAGTGCTAATAGAAAAGAACTGGAACGCAATGAAGCCTTACGTGCAAAAAATCTTATATCTGATTATGATCTGGATAAACTTCGTCTGAAATATGATGAAGCTGAACTTAATCATCGAATAGCTGTTGAACAGTTGCAACTCCTTGAGGAAGGCAAGGTGCAGCTGGACGGTCAACGTATTGAGACAGTCATCAAGTCACCCATCACCGGATACATACTTGAAAAAACCGTCAATATTGGAGATCCGATAGTGCCGCTTACATCTTATCAAGCCGGTACTGAATTGATGAAGATGGCAGATATGAAACGTTTGATTTTTCGGGGAACAGTCGATGAGATTGATGTAGGGAAGATCGAAGAAGGGCTTGAAGCTAGTTTGCAGATAGGGGCTCTACCTGGTAAAATAGTTACAGGACGGGTAATATTGATATCATTAAAAGCCAGAAAAGAACAGAATACAACTGTTTTTCCCATAGAGATATTAATTGAAGAAGCAGGAGATGTTGTTTTACGTGCAGGATTTTCAGCCAATGCCCATATTATTATTGCCAAAAAAGAGAATGCATTGTCCTTACCTGAAAGAGTCATATATTTTAGTAATGATTCTACATTTGTAGAACTTCCAATGGGTGAAGTGGAGAAGAAAAAGGTATTGATAAAAACAGGACTATCTGATGCTATCAACATTGAAATAATTTCAGGACTTGAAGAAGGCCAGGAAGTTCTTGAAAAAGAGGTTAAGGAAATAACCTGAGGGTAGTGTATATGGGATATTTATTAGATACAATACGAGAAATTTTGTATTATCTGCGACAGTATAAAGCCAGAACATTTATGACCATGTTTGGCATTATCTGGGGTACTGTAACCATTGTGGTACTTCTGGCATTTGGTGTTGGCCTTGAGTCATTTCTGAGTCGTGAGATGCATGGCCTTGGTGAAAGTATAGTAATAATGTGGCCAGGACAGACCAGTATCGCGTGGAAGGGTTACGGCCGCGAGAGGCAAATTCGTTTTCGTATGGAAGACGCAGAACTATTAAAGCGGGAAATTCCATCAATTAAACACGTCAGTCCCGAATATAGTAGATGGAGTACTTCTGTCCGTTTTGAAGATAAAAAGCAACAACCCAATATTTCCGGTGTGAATGTAGAATATGGCATGATGAGAAATATTTGGCCGCAGCCCGGCGGAAGATGGCTTAATCAACGTGATTTTGATGAGCGTAGGCGTGTAGTCTTTCTTGGTGATGATCTCAAGGAGTTCCTGTTTGGGGAAAAGGAAGATGCAATCGGTAAATATGTATATATTGGTGAGACGCCTTTCATTGTTGTAGGTGTCCTGAAACAGAAATCACAGAATTCCTCTTATAGCTCCCGGGATAAAGACCGTGCATTTATACCTGCTACAACTCATCATGCAGTATTTGGACACAGATATATTAACAATATAATCTATCAATTGGAAGATCCCCGTTTGTCCGAATCAATTCAATCTGATGTCTATGAAGTTTTTTCAAAGAAATATCGGTTTGATCCTGAAGATACAGAAGCTTTGGCTATCTGGGATACTTCTGAAATGGATAAGATGCTCTTTGGATTTACATTGGGATTCAATCTTTTCATGGGGCTTATAGGTCTTATTACTTTGGTAGTAGGAGGAATTGGCCTGGCAAATATTATGTATGTTGTTGTTCAGGAACGTACAAAAGAAATTGGTATAAGACGGGCTATGGGTGCTAAGCGGCGTCATATAATGCTCCAATTCATCCTTGAAGCTTTTATCATAATAGGGTTTTCAGCATTGATAGGTTTTATAGTCTCATATGGGATAATTAAACTAATGGGCATGCTGCCTCTGGATCGTTATGTCGGTACACCTCATATGTCATGGCCCGTTGCTGCTTTAGCGGTAACTATTCTGGGCGTGATAGGATTGCTGGCAGGATACTTTCCTTCCAGAAAGGCTGCAAGTCTTAATGTAGTAGACAGTCTGCGTTACTAGTTTATGAAGGATAGAATATGTTTTTATTGATGCTGTTAAAAGAGTTTATTGAAGATATTCGCAAACAGAAATTGCGGGCATTCCTAACAACAATTGCCATTACCTGGGGAACTTTGGCAGTTATTCTTCTAATGGCTTTTGGTACAGGTCTGGGCTTTCAAATGCGTGAGAGTCTACTTAATGCCGGTGATAAGATAATCAGGATCTATGGAGGGCAGACAACAATAAAGTTTCAGGGGCTGCCGGTTGGCCGGCGCATAAGGCTGCGTGAGGATGATGCCAGGATTTTGAGGGAGTCCATACCCATGATTGAAGCAGTCAGTGCAAATTTGGGTAGGCGTGTACGTTTGAGACGTGCAGATAAATCAGCTTCAACACATATGGAAGGTGTTTATCCTGAATTTGAATCATTACGCCGGATGTATCCAAAGGCAGGTGGACGTTTTCTTAATTTTAAAGATCTGGAAGAGAGAAGGCGTGTAGTTTTTTTGGGTAGTGTTGTTGCTGAAGAACTTTTTGACAGTGAAGACCCTGTTGCCAAGACCATTACAATTGACGGTTTGCCTTTTAAAGTTATTGGCGTTTTACCTAAGAAGACTCAGTCTTCAATGAATAATGGGCCGGATGACAGGCGAGCCATCATTCCATTTTCGACATTTCAGAGTATCTATGGAGATATCTATCTGAATGAACTAATTGTGAAACCGTCACAGCCTCAAAAAGCGAAGCTCGTTATTAGCAAGCTGCGTCGTATACTGGGCCGACGATATCATTTTGATCCCGAAGATGAAAGGGCGATAGCGATATGGGATTTTATTGAGCAAGAAGAGATTGGTGCAAAAGTCTTTATGGGACTCAATATCTTTCTTGGACTGGTTGGCGCAATGTCACTATTAATAGCAGGTGTAGGTGTCGCCAATATTATGTATGTTGTTGTAAAAGAACGTACCCATGAAATAGGAATAAAGCGGGCTGTTGGCGCAAAAAGAAAGCATATTATTTTTCAGATAGTTTTCGAATCATTACTTATTGCTTTTACAGGCGGTGGCCTTGGATTGTTAATTTCCAAAGCTGTTGTTAAGCTTATGTGGTCTATTCCCACCAGTGACGGTGCAATGCAGTTTTTGGGACGCCCAATTATGGATAATGTAGTTATTGCTATTGCTGTCGGTATTTTAACCGTTATCGGTTTATTAGCCGGACTCTTTCCCGCACGTAAAGCAGCGGCAATTGATCCGGTTGATGCTTTGCGCTATGAATAATTAATCTAATCGAGAATATTTATATGGAGGAATGCAATTAATCATTGCATTTGCTCCATATTTTATTTATTATAATCATATCATCGGCCCATTTCAGAGATTGTCGTGCCTGGACATTATTAAACAGGTATTTCTGCACTACATAATGGGGATTTATATGGTTGCATCAAGGCTTGAACATATTCATACAGTATCAGGGATTGATATATCCATCCCGGTCTCGCCGTTTGTCCGTCCACCGGATTTTCAAAGAGATAATTCGACATTTTTATTGCAGATCAGATTTTGGCTGCCTTCAATGTGGCATATTTATATAGATGGTGATCTCAATCCTGAATCGATCGGTACATATATTGAATGGTTTCAACAAGCCTGCTCCGAATGTGTAATATCTCCCCTCAATAGCCTGAATTGTATAATTGACCGGGATTCATTTGATCGTATTCTAAATGGATTTGGGCAAGAAGCATTGGCAGCTGTAAAAAATATTCATTATTGGATAATTGGTGAGACTGCCGATACGACAAAGTTCACACAGATGGACACCGCCGAAATTACATATAAATCAACATGGCATGAGGCATGTAAAGATATATTAGACAGTGTTGGTCCGGTCTCATCATTTCTTGAATACACAGAAATGTATTCTTCTGCTGATTTCCAAACTGCAATTCAACGCCTTAATGAATTTATTGTTAATCCCGGACCGATAAAAATATCTCAATATAGTTCAGACTCATATCTCCTGCCTTTGTACAAAACAATCAGGCATCAATATTCAGAATCTGCCGAGCTTCGAGAATCACATCACTCAGTAGAAAAAGATTTGGAGAGAATAAATAATGTTCATAAACTTCGTGCAGAGATTTGGAAGATAGCTGCAGATAAAAATCTATCCACTGATGCATTGATTAAAAAAATGTTGTTCCGAATTGGTCCATTTTTAAAGGTTTCCCGCGCTTGTTATAATTCTTTTGCAGATGTAGAAAAGCAAGGAGGGTTGATTTGTGCCATTGAGTGGTGTGATAGAGGTGTCAAACCTTCTTTGGGTACACATATACCTCAGTTTCTTGTTAAGCAGATGATAAATAAAGATGCCTTCCATATCACACCTGAATCTGCTTCTAACTTAGTCCCCGGCCCTGTTAAAGGGCTTGTCAGGAGAATGATCGAGGCCATTACAATCCCTTTGAATGTAAAGTCTCTATCATTATTGCCTCATCATATTGATGGTGAAATTGAAGGGCTTTTTACTTTTGATATTTGCAGATCTAATCCTCATCATCTTGACATGACCCCTAAAACACGAGAAGTTATTTCAGAAATGGTTGATATAGTAAATAATCATATTCTCCAGAGGAGAGTCCAGTCTGAACTGAAAAAAGCATATGATGAGATGGAGATTCGTGTCGAGGCGCGGACAGCGGATTTAGCCAGGATGAATAAAGATCTACAGTATGAGATAAAAGAACGTATCCACACCGAGAAAAAGTTGCGGACTGCAAAAGAGGCTGCTGAAGCTGCTAATATTGTTAAGTCTCAATTTTTGGCAAACGTAAGTCATGAAATTAGAACACCACTGCATGCGGTTATTGGTTTTGCTGAGATCATTCTTCGCTTGAATTCTCTTCCGGATATTCAGCAAAAAACGAGGATAATCTTATCAGAAGCAGATTCATTATTGAAACTCATTGAAGATTTACTGGATCAGGCAAAGATGGAATCGGGTAAGATGCATCTGAATTCAAGGCCATTTGATCTGCATCTTCTTCTTGATCATATAAAGAGTAGCCAGGGCGGGCTGGCAGAGAAAAAAGGACTGATGTTTAATTTGAAAATTAAAGATGATGTCCCCCGATATATTGTTGCCGATGAACTCAGGATCAGGCAGATTCTTGTCAATCTTGTACATAATGCCGTTAAATTCACTTCAAGTGGTGAGATAAATGTCAATGTAAGTCTCAGGAATTGTGAGGATGAGCGGATCTGGATAAATATGGAAGTAGCTGATTCCGGTATGGGGATTCCTTTTGACAAAATAACAGATATTTTTAAAAGCTTTACACAGGTTGATGGAAGTGCAACACGTCAATTTGGCGGAACCGGGTTGGGGACAACTATAGCCAAACAGCTTGTAGAGTTAATGGGAGGCCATATAGGCGTAGAGAGTCATCTGGGTAAAGGTAGTAGCTTCTGGTTTTATATACCTGTTTTAGCCGCAACTGTTGAAGAAACAGAGCTGTCTGATTCTTCATTTACTCTGTTGGAGATGGTTCAAACCAAGAAAGGTGCACGGCTTCTTTTAGTAGAAGATTATATAGCTAACCAGGAAGTTGCATTAATGTGTCTGGAGGAGACAGGATATACTATTGATGTGGCTAATAATGGTGCAGAGGCTTTGAAGTTGTGTGAACAATATAAATATGATTTAATATTAATGGATGTTCAGATGCCGATAATGGATGGCCACACTGCAACACGTAAGTTGCGTGAGGGGAAGGGCATGAACCGGGATGTCAATATTGTAGGTATTACTGCCCATGCATCTGCCAGGGACAAACAAGCATGTCTGGATGCAGGTATGAATGATGTGTTGACCAAGCCGCTTCATCATGATGAAATGCTGGGGAAAGTATATGAATGGATAGGTATTGATAACTCTACAATGTCTATTAAATCTTCAAAGTTAATAGCTTCCCATCCGGCAGGAGAAGTACCATTAGATGTAGCGATACTTAATGATGAATTTGGCGTATCCGGAGACTGGCGTCCAACCATTTCCCGCTTTTTAGCTCATGCGAATACACAAATAGATCGCATGCAAGATGCTGTGAATAGAGAAGATTGGGATGATTTACGCCGGGAGTCTCATGCACTAAAGGGCGGTGCCGCTACTTTAACCGCTGAGCCTCTGCGCTCAGTTGCCGAACAATTAGAGCAATCTGCAGCAGGGTCAGATGTTAATCATAAATTATTGCTGAATGCCATTCAGGAACAGCTTGATATTATAGCGGCGTTTCTTAAAGAACAAAATTCAAATTCCAAATAGCAAATTCCAAAAAGAGCAAGAGCATAAGTCCGCAGATTACGCAGATATAGCAAAGAAACTAGCAAAACCACAATTATTTTATTGTTCGTATTGTTCGTTGCCAAGCCTTATGCATTTTGCTGTAAGAAGTTCAATAAAAAAAACGTAGAGACGGGGCAGGCCCTATCTCTACGTTTTGATTTTTATGATATGATTTTTATCTATACATCAGTCTTCGGCTTTAAGAACTTGTTGTAGAGAGCCAGTGTAATTATTGTAAATACGCCGATGCCGCTGAATACAAGCCACAGAGTTCTCGGTTGATTCAAATAGTCAACAAAATGGACATATAGTTTGGCACCTACAATTCCACCTATTGAACTTCCAAATACTCCATAGAGGAAAATGTAACCCATATACATGGCTTTTTTATCTTTAGGTGCTGTAAGGCCAATATAGCTGATAAACTTGGGATGTGCTGTCATTTCACCTATTGAAAAGATAGCGATACCTGCAATAAATACCCAGATGGAAGTATTAATCGCCAGAATAGCCATTCCGATTGTACCAAGGGCAATACCAAACATCATTGTGGGTAAAGCTTTACGTTTACGGACAATTGAAGAGATCACCAGTTGGAGTAATATAATTGTACCGGCATTTAATACTGTCACATGTTCAACATCGAAGAACCAGTTTGATTCAATGCCAAAGAGTCCGATGAAGTTGTTTACAGCATTATTTAACGACGAGGCATCTACATAAGCCTGGACATACCAGAGTACAGAGTCAAACATCTGGAAGTATAAAATCCAGAAACCGGAGTAGAGGACAATCATTAACAGGAATTTTGCGTGATCAATAAATTTTGCGGGATTGGATTTGTCAATAATAAACAAGGACATGGCAGAGATGTAGATCACGGTTGAAATTATTCTCCCCAACATTGAAAGACCCGGAAGAATCCAGAGCCCCAGGCCAAGTACCATTGCCAGAATGAATGGCCACTTAATACCTGATGTCTCATTTCCATCTGCTTTCTTTTTGCTGGATATGGCTGT
The DNA here is from genome assembly GCA_023139105.1 of bacterium. Lineage (GTDB taxonomy): Bacteria > Zhuqueibacterota > QNDG01 > QNDG01 > JAGLOF01 > JAGLOF01. The sequence continues at coordinate 13,883 of JAGLOF010000003.1, read as the reverse complement.
TACACCGAGTGCAACCAGGATCAGCGCAAATACAAAGAGCATAAAGAATGATCGACTGTTAGAACCGTCATAGAGTTTATCCAGATCAGCCTGTGTGAAAAGTGCCATGACAGGATGAATCAACAGGGCTGAATGCAGATTTTCTTTATAGTTTGCATAATTTTCATGATCATGGAGAATAATTGTATAGGCCATAGCATCATCAACCAAGATTGTGAAAGGTTGAGCTGCTTCTTTGCCGCGTTTGAGTATGATATTCAATTTATTATCAGATCGTTCAATCCATTGAGCAATCTCAGATTCCAGCACACTGTCAATACCTGCCTTACCGGCCAAATCTGTGATTACGTTATCAGCATAACGATGGAGCTCTTCCGGCTTGAATATTTTAAGTGACCATGTACCGTTATTTTCTTGCAATTCATAATCTTTTTGACCAAGCATGTTGCGTTTGATATCAAAATGTATTACCGATTCATTGTGTACAACTCCCAGTTTGGAGTATTTATTCATTGAGACCGGTTGCTGGACGTACTTGGTAGTTGCCCAAATTGTGAGTAGAAGCAGTACTCCACCCCATATAATACGACCTGGTAAAGATTTACGCATCTGCTGATAGATTAATACCACAGGTGAATAGATGATTTCAAATGCATTGGCCAGGGTCTGTAATAGAGAAGTCTGGTTTCTTTTATCAATCTTATCCTTATTAACCGGATCTTTGAAGAGAAAGATTGTCGGGATAATCATTGCAGCCGTACATATGGCAGCAGCGATTATTACATAACTTGGATTGATGGCTTTCAGGAATGGAACCAGGATCAACGGGAACAGGAATGCTCCAATATTAATAGACCAGTAGTAGACGCCAAATCCCAGAGAACTGTTCTCTTCATTGGTTGATCTGGCAATAATACCGGAAATTAGTGGTTTGAAAATACCGGCACCAAAGCCCATTATAACCAATGCGGCAAAGATTCCACCGTAAGAACTAGCCTGGCTGGTAAGGAAATATCCACCGCCTAGCAGTGTAAATGCAATCATTAATAGTTTTCTGAAACCAAATCTGTCTGCAAGAGCTCCTGATATAATTGGCAGGAAATAGAGCAGAGGTTGAATGACACCTTTTATAACTCCAACATTTTCACGTGGAATGTCAAGCACATTTACAAAGTAGACTGAAATGAAACTCATCATACCGTAATAAGAGCCACGCTCGATGAATTCAAAGAAGATTACAAGCCAGAATAGAGGCGGAAATGATTTAATGCCTTTTTTTTGGACAGTTTCGCTCATGGACTAACACTCCCTGTTTGGTACTGATATGGATGTTTTGTATAAATATTGAGCAAGGTACGGAAATGACCGGACAATTGCCAGTGCAAATTAATAATTGCTTGCATTTTTCATGGAATACTGTATATTAATATTGGCTATATTTATTTGGCATTTTAATTTAATTGATTTCGGAGGAAGAATATGCGGGGGTTGAGAGTATTAATTCTGATGTTAATCGTTACAATACTGGTTGGGGGTTGCGGTTCGTCAGCTAAAATTAGTGTAGCGGTTCGAAAGCCGGCGGCCTTAGACCTGCCAGGTGTAAAAGAGATTGCAGTTGTAGATTTTAAAGGAGTTAACAGATCTGGCAGCCAGGTGGCTACCATGCTTCAGTCGATGTTATTGAAATCACAACATTTTGATATTATGGAGAGAGAAAAAATCTCCAGTGTACTTGATGAACAGAACATGGGCATGGCAGGAATTATAGATGAATCTACTGCTTCTGAGGTTGGCGCATTATTAGGTGTTGACGCAATGGTGTTTGGTGATGTGGCTACTTATAAAGTAGAAGCAGATCAAATTTTTAAGCGTAAAGTCAAGGAAAAACGGCGTACAGGCAAGTATCGCACTGTAAATAAAAAAGATAAAAAGACGGGTAAGGTTAAGAAAGTAAAAGAAGAGATCATTGAAGAGGTTTTTATTGAGCGTGATTACTATGTGCGTAAGGGTACTGTAGGGATTAATTTTAGAATTGTAAGTGTGAAATCCGGTAAACTTTTGGCGGCACATAGTGAATCCAAAAGCTATAACAGCCAGGATGAGAAACGCGGACTTTTCGCCTCTCAATATATTGAAGATCCCAGCAAGTTAAAACCTGAGGGTGAAATTTTAAATGATTTGTCGACGGATATATGTAAAAAATTCGTTCGAATGATAGCACCTTATACGGTGAATGAATCTCGCGTAATAGAATCCGGCAAAGGGGCCATTGATTCGGGAAGAAAATTTGCACAATCCGGCCTGTGGCCAGAGGCACAGGATGCCTGGGAAGGTGCCGCAGTGAGCATGCCCAATGAACCTGCAGTATTTTATAATCTGGGGCTGGCATATGAAGTTCAAGGAATGCTTGACAGGGCTGAAGCGTCTTATAAAAAGGCTATTACTCTTAAGCAGAAAGATCTTTATCTCAAGGCACTGGCCAGAGTTCGTAAAGCTAAAAATGACCGGATTAAATTGTTAAAGCAGCAAAACGACCGCTAATTAGCTTACATATTGTAATTATTTACCTCCCGGTGTATATCGGGAGGTTTTTTTATGATAGAGTAAGTTGAATTGAAATTGCAGTATTTGATGGATATGAGATCTTCAGGCACGTTATTTGTACAATTTTTTATCTTTACACAAAGAGTGCTGGATCACACTCCAGTTAAAGATATGATACTGAGTAGTAAATAATGTAGGAGGTAGTATGAGTGAAGTGCGTCGCATTCTGGTTGTAGAAGATGAGATGCAATTTGCAAAGATGGTTAAAATGCGTTTGGAATCTGTAGGGTATGAGGTGGATGTAAGTGGTGATGCTTATTCCGGAACGCAGAAAATAATCAGGGAAGCATATGATCTGGTCATACTTGATTTGATGATGCCTGCCGGTGGAGGCTTTACCATACTTGAGCGTATCAGGAAGTTTCCGAACAAAGCGGATTTGCCGGTTATTATATTAACAGGCAAGACGATTGACGATACTGTGAAGAATCAGGCCAGATCTTTAAAGGTTGCCCATATTTTTTCAAAACCTTATGATGCAAAAGAATTTCTTGCCGCTGTCGCTGAACTGATAGATAATTAAATCGAGTTATTCAATGACTCATCCATCAAATGTAATTCGCATTTTGTATTGCAGCCACCGCTCTCCGGAATCTGCCGGATTAATAGCGGAAGAGATATATAAAGATTTTGACATTTCATGTTTTGACTGGAACAGAATCGATTCGATTAATTATGAATATGATCCGGAAGACTATGATATTGTCTTCCTTGAGATACCGGTACAAATGCCTCATGAGCTGGCGGAAAGCCGAATCAACACTATTAAACACCATGCAGCTGTAATTAGAGTTCATGACTCTGCGTATCAGAAAAAAGTGATGCAAATGTGTAAGGGGAATACACACCTGATCATTGATAATACGCTGGCTCAAGATCAGATAATTGCCATTATCCATATGTTGGCTCATATGAAGGGCAATGTTTCGGGCGGAGTGCCATGGGTTGCTGACGCTCTCCGTGAAAGTGAACAACGTTACAGGCAGATTGTCTTGGCAATGGCCGGTTGGATATGGGAATGCGGGACAGACTGGATTGTAACATATTCTTCGGAAAATGTAAAAGAATATCTGGGATATGATGCTGAAGAGATAACGGGGCGTTCAATATTTTCATTATTAGATGAGAAATGCAGAGAAGAGGTGGCAACACAATTATTGGAGGCCGCAGAGTCAGAATCGCCAATACGTGATCTGGAATTTTGGATTGATACAGCAGAAGGCGGCTTAATATGTGTGTTGATCAGTGCAGAGGTAAAGAGAAATACACATGGTATCTTGTCAGGATTCAGGTGTGTTGGTAAGGATATCACCACGCAGAAGACGGCTGAAGCCGCTCTGCATAGATCAAATGAACGATTGAGGGAGTTGGATAAGTTAAAGAGTGAATTCCTTTCTACTGTCTCGCATGAATTGAGGACGCCGATAGCAATTATGGGTGAGGGTGTAGCCCTTTGTTTAGAAGAAATTGTAGGGCCGTTGAACCACAAACAGCGTGACTTGCTTGAAGATACACATCAAAATGTAGATCGCCTCTCAAGGTTGATCTCTGATTTGTTGGATATTTCCAAAATTGAAGCCGGCAGAGTAGTGTTGAGAAAGGTCCAATTTAATATTCCCTCAATTATTCAACAGGCTCTGGATGGATTCTCCTCTGTTGCAGGACAGAAAAATTTGGAAATGAGATATGAAGGCCCTCTAAGCTTGATAATATATGCTGATCCTGATAAAGTCCGCCAAATAATTGATAATCTTATTTCCAATGCTATAAGATTCACTGCTGAGGGTAGTATTACCATTATCCTGGAGGATGAATCTGAAATTGTCAGGTGTCGTGTGTGTGATACCGGAATTGGTATTTCAAAAAAAGATGTAAAGGGCCTCTTTGTCAAGTTTGCACAAATTGGCAGGGTTGACGGGCCTGGCTATAAAGGAACCGGTTTGGGGCTTGCTATTGTCAAGGGTTTGGTAGAAAAACATAATGGTGCGATCAGTGTAGAGTCAGTACCTGATCAGGGGAGTTGTTTCTCATTTACATTGGCCAGGATGACACCGCCCGGCATAGGTATTGTTGATTATGAAAGACAACGTCTCTTGAGTATTCAATCCACTCTTAAACAAAGCGGATACTTAACACAGATCGCTGATACTCTTAATGCTAATGAAATTTGTAAAGGCATTCAGCTTCTGGCTGTGGCATACAATCAGGAAGTGGATCAATGGTTGGAGAAAGAAACTGCATTTGTTGAATCAATTTTGATTTATGATGCCGGTTCCTTGCCGGAAGAGCATGTTCTCAGGCTTGAAAGATGGCCAAATGTAACGGTTGCACACAATTCAGATGCCAGGAGATTGCACACCAGGATTCAAGATTTGTTGATGGGGTAAATAAATGCAAGGAAATCTTTAAAAAACAAAATACAAAATACAAATAAGAGCAGGAGCAATTGAACGCGGATGACACGGATTTGACGGATCAAAAATGTCGGGACATTCGGTCCCGGTTTTGCAATCGTAAATGTTTATTGTTATCACTGAAGTTTCTCTAAGCGAAAAAATTGATAGCGATACCGACGCCGATATCGATGGAGATGGTGAAGGTGATGCATTCAACTCAATTGTGTACAGGACATTCGGTCTCGGTCTCGTAATCGTTTATTGTTCTGCTGTTTATAGGTGAAAGAGCTGATAGCGATGGTGGAAGTGATGCATTTATTAATCCGCCAATTTTACCCCGTTTTTAATGAATTGATTCCCGGATAAATACAATATCTGGGGGGATTTACGAATACTCCAATATGATCAATATAATAGAAACAAAACATGCAGACTCAGAATAAATATGACAGATACTGAACAATCGGCCCTTGTGACAAGTCTTGCCGTAAAGATCAGGCAGAATAGTCAATTTACAACATATTTGAATGAAGGACTTGTCACAAGAGCCGACCGATATCGATACCGATGAGTGGAGATTTAACCTTCTATTGATTAATGCAAGATGGCCCTTGCACAATTATATCTTTTCCTGTAATATCTGCTCTTCAAAGAACTAATGGTAACTCCATGAGATTTTGAGGCGTGTATAAATTTCATGTCTCCCAGGTATAATCCGACATGTGTTACCGTTCTATTACCCGGTTCTTTAAAAAAGATTAGATCTCCTTTTGATATTTGCGACAATATCCGAGGGCGTCCAAGTTTGATCAATCGGGATACCTGGTGGGGAAGTCTTGAATTATTGTAATCCCTGAATATTTTACAGATCAGGCCGGAACAATCCATCCCCCTCCTTGTCATACCACCGTATCTATATGGAACTCCCAAATATTGCCGTGAAATCGTCTCAATGCCTGGTTGGCCGATCTTTCTTGTCATGCGTGTATTGGTAGAGCATGCTGCAATGATTAAAATAATCAATAGTATTAAGTGTTTTTTCCAGATAAGCATCCCTAATCCTTCAAATACTGTCTATTATTCATGTCCAGGAGGTTTATAACCCCTGTTATCTGTCTTTTTTGGAGCGTGTTGTACAAAGTAATTCATTTGATGTGAAAAATACCTTGATTTATGTGAAAAGATTTTATAAAATAAATACTTCATGAATCGAGATAAATTACATACGCCAGGGGATAATCCTCGCCGACTTCCTCCATGGATGCGCCGTAAGGTGCGTTTGTCAGAGAATGTCACAAAGTTGAAGAAGATAATTAAAGATAAGAATCTTCATACAGTTTGTCAATCGGCAGGTTGCCCCAATTTCCATGATTGTTTTGAAAAGCCAACGGCTACTTTCATGATACTGGGTAATATTTGTTCACGGAATTGCAGATTCTGTGGTGTGCCCAAGGGTACTCCTGCATTGCCAGACAATGATGAACCCGATCGAGTGGCAGATGCAGCAGAATCTCTACAATTAAAACATATTGTAATCACATCAGTTACCAGAGATGACCTTGAGGATGGAGGTGCGGCGCAATTTGCGCGCACTATTGAAGCCATCAGGCATCGTCGTCCTGAAACTACTACAGAAGTACTAATCCCCGATTTTCAGGGAAATAAAAAAAGTCTGCAAACTGTCTTGAATAGCGGCATTGATATATTAAACCACAATGTTGAAACCGTTCCCAGACTATATCCCGATGTAAGACCCCAAGCTGATTTTGAACAATCTCTCTGCGTACTCCGGAATGCAAAAGAATTGAAAACCGGTATAATTACTAAATCCGGCCTTATGGTTGGATTAGGTGAGACCGTTGAGGAGATGATGGCAGTTTTCAGGCATCTTACTGAAGTTGGATGTGATGCATTAACAATCGGGCAGTACCTGGCACCAAATCATAGTAGTTTTCCTCTTGTTGAATATATTCATCCTGATCAGTTTGAGCGATACCGCCAGCAGGCGGAGTCTGCAGGAATACGCTATGTATACGCCGGACCGTATGTTCGTAGTTCTTACAATGCCGAGGAATTGATGGATGCAGTTAAGGAGGCCCGTAGTGAATAATCTTTATCGTATTTTGCAAGATGGTCATAATATTGACCCGGAAGCAACGGCAATACTATTTAATAATAATAAAGTGAGCTATGATGAGGTGAGAGAGGCCAGTGCCCGTATGGCTCATGGCCTTCGCTCGATGGGTTTGACGAAAGGTGATCGTATGGCCTTAATGCTGCCCAATGTGCCACATTATGCAATGTGTTATTTTGCACTGCTACAGCTGGGCATTACGGTTCTTGCTCTTTCAAGTTTTCACAAAGCTGAAGAAATACATCACCGGATGGAAGATGCCGAAGTAAAAGGCATAATCTTCTGGGAAGGTTTCAGAGATGAAGTATACAAAGCAGCACGTAGTCTGGAACATTGCCGGCACCATATTGTTTTAGGTAATCCGATCGGCACCTCTGAAACAAATCTTAGTCTGCTCATGGAGACACATGAACCTGTTTATGAAGTAGTTGATGTTGATCCTGATGATACGGCGCTTATCGTTTATACTGCCGGAGCCACGGGCCGTCCAAATGGTACGGAATTGACACATGCCAATATTTTGTTTGATATTGAGGCTATTCAAACTGTTTTCAATTTTAAACCGGGTGACAAAGTGTTGGCACCTGTACCTTTTTACCATCCCCTGGGCAATACGGTTACCATGGGCACTTTCTTGCATGCAGGCGGATGTTTGATCCTGGTACCAAAGTTTGAAGCCTCGGAGATTGTTACTCAAATTGAAACCAATCACCCTGATTATATGGTGGCTGTTCCGTCAATTATTCGTGATATAGTAGATCAATTTCAAACGGAAAATGTGGATTTTACATCGCTTAAGAGTGTTATTGTAAGTGGAGAAGCGTTGAAACCTGATATAATGCAAGCGTTTGAAACAAGATATCAAACGCCTATTATAGAAGGTTACGGACTTACGGAAGCGTCTCCAATGGTGAGTTTTAACAGCCTGGCACGTGAACGTAAAGCCGGATCTCTTGGCCTTCCCATGCCGGGAATTGATATGAAAATTGTAGACCAAGAAGGCGTGGAAGTCCGTGTAGGTGATGTGGGAGAGGTTATTGTCAAAGGCCCTAATGTGATGAAGGGTTATCTTAACAGACCTCAGGCAACCAAGGAAACCGTTGTTGACGGATGGCTCCATACAGGTGATCTGGCCTTGCTGCATGAGAGTGGTTACGGTTTTATTGTAGTGCATAAACGGAATGTAATTATGAAGAGTGGTTTTTCCGTTTATCCGATGGAAGTAGAAAAATACTTGCTTGCTCATCCAAAAATATCCGAAACTATTATTGTGGGTTTGCCGGATGAGCATATGGGTGAAGATATACATGCAGCGATAATTTTAAAGGAGGGCGAGACTGCCGAACCTGAAGAGATTTTAGCCTACAGTCGTCAGCGTTTGGCTAATTATAAATGCCCCAAAACAGTTCATTTTTTTAATGATCTGCCCAAGGGGCCCAATGGCCGTGTTTTGCGGGAAAATGTCCGTGAAATGGTAGCTGCTCAAGTGGTTAAATAAAAGAAAACATTCACCATAATAGGAGGGTACCCAGTGAAAGACTATACTGTCGATAAAATCAGGAATATTGCCTTTATTGGTCACGGGGGGGTTGGAAAGACCTCTCTTGCTGAAGCGTCACTATTTACCATGGGAGAGACCACCCGTTTGGGAAAGGTCGATGATGGTAATACTGTATCCGATTATCATAAAGAAGAGATAAAACGTAAAATCTCAATAAGTACTACCATGGTACATGGTGAATGGAATGAAAATAAAATTAACATACTTGATACTCCCGGTTATTCTGATTTTATCGGAGATACCAAGGGATGTATGCGTGTAGCAGATCTGGCTGTTGCCGTTCTCTCAGGCATGGACGGTCTCGAAGTTGGTACTGAGCAGGTTTTGGAATTTGCTGATGAATATGATGCTCCCAGATGTTTCTATGTAAACCGTATGGATAATGAGCATGCTAATTTCGATAAAGTACTTGAGGGCGTACAGGAACGCTTTGGTAATGGTGTTATAGCCTTTCAGTTTCCTGCCAATGAAGGTGAGGGTTTCAATAAAATAGTTGATGTATTGCAACAGCAAGTATTGACCTTTGATGGTGAAGGCGGCAAGTATAAAGCCTCAGATATTCCGGCTGACCTGAAAGAAAAAGCAGATCAATTGTATCAGCAAATAATGGAATCGGCTGCAGAGAGTGATGATGAGTTGATGGAAGCCTTTTTTGAAAATGAAAAACTTTCCGATGAACAACTATTGCTTGGTGTCAGGAATGGTATAAAAAGCGGTGCAATTTTACCTGTTCTCTGTGGTGCTGCAGTAAAGAACTACGGAGCTTCTTCTCTATTGGATTTTGTTGCTGCATATGCTCCTTCGCCCGTTGATTTTGTCGAAGAATCAGGATACAAACCAGGCACAGAAGAGGTTGAGATTAGAAAAGTAGATCCTGCCGGCCCAATGAGTGCTATAGTCTTCAAGACAATTTCAGAACCACATGTTGGTGAACTGTCTTTGATTCGTGTGTTTTCCGGTACACTTAAATCCGGTGATGATGCCTTTAATCCAAATACAAATGCCAATGAGAAGATAGGCCAGATATATGCCATGAACGGCAAGATGAGAAAAGAAGTTAACCAGTTGGCTGCCGGTGATCTTGGTGCTTTGGTTAAGCTGAAAAAGACTCATACCAATAATACACTATGTGATAAAAAAATACCAATTCAATGGAAACCAATTCAATTTCCTAATCCGGTAAACAGTGTGGCTATAACCCCCAAGAGCCGTGGTGATGAAGATAAAATTGGTAATGGTTTACATATACTTCAGGAAGAAGATCCGGCATTTTCAGTGAATAATGACGCCGAACTGCATCAGACTATTATTTCCGGACAAGGCGAACTTCACTTAACCGTAATTATCCAGGCACTCAAAGAACGTTTTGGTGTTGAGGTTGATGAAGAACGGCCCAGAATTCCCTACCGCGAGACCATCCGGGGCAAGGCAGAAGATAAATACCGTCATAAAAAACAGACAGGCGGTGCCGGTCAATTTGCCGAAGTATGGATGAGGATTGAGCCCATGCCTACAGGCGGTGGTTTTGAATTTGGCAATGCAGTGAAGGGCGGAAATATTTCAGCTGTATTTATCCCTGCAATTGAGAAGGGAATAAAGCAAGTACTTATTGAAGGCCCGGTTGCAGGTTATCCGGTTGTTGATGTAAAAGCGACTGTATACGACGGCAAGGAGCATCCTGTAGATTCAAAGGAAATCGCCTTCCAGAGTGCTGGCCGTGAGGTTTTCAAACTTTGTATACTTAAAGCCAAACCTCAACTTCTTGAACCTATTTATAATGTTCAGGTTAAACTGCCCGAAGAGTGTATGGGTGATGTTATGGGTGATCTGTCAGGCCGTCGTGGTAAGATTGAAGGCATGGAAGCAGCCGGTAATTTCCAGGTAGTGAATGCCAAGGTACCGCTGGCTGAACTGGATAGGTATGCAACCACATTACGTTCCATCACATCCGGCAGAGGTATTTACAATAGAACTTTCTCTCATTATGATCCTGTTCCACGTGATCAGGAACTAAAGATTATTGAACAGGCAAAAGCCGTAAAAGAGGCAGACAGTCATTAATGTCAGATTCTAATAACATACATCCTGACAGGCTTTGGGCGCCGTGGCGGAAAGAGTATATTACAAAAATCGATCCGCCCGGTGGCTGTATTTTTTGCGATCTACCCGAAGAAGGTAATGATCGTAAGAATTTGATCCTGCATCGTGGTGAGACAGCCTTTGTCATCATGAATCGTTTTCCATATAATAATGGTCATTTAATGGTTGTACCTTATCATCATACGGCGGAATTGGATGAGTTAAGCGATTCTGAGTTGCTTGAACTGATGCATCTTATCAGGCAGGCTCAGGCGGCACTTAAAAAAACTTTAAAACCCCAGGGATTTAATGTCGGGATGAACGTGGGGCGCATAGGTGGTGCCGGAATTGCAGATCATCTTCATCTTCATGTTGTACCTCGTTGGAACGGCGATACTAATTTTATGCCGATTATAGGTGGAACCAAGGTTATTTCCGAGGCGTTAGAGAGCACATGGGAACAATTGACAGGTAATTTTACTTAATCATTTGAGCTAAGCAGGGAGATTTTTGTGATTTCAAAGACCAGGTTAACAGTAATAATAACTGGTATGTTGCTTTTAACAGTGTTAATGATTAGCTGTGGAAGCTCTACCAAACAATGGGCTCCCTCGCCTGAGAATCCCATTGTTGTTATGAAAACCAACTTTGGGAATATTGTTTTTGAACTATATCCCGACCGTGCACCAATTGGTGTTAAGAATTTCCTTAATTATGTAAACAAAGGGCATTATAACGGTACTATTTTTCACCGTGTCATGCCCGGATTCATGGTTCAGGGAGGTGGTTTTGATCAGTCTATTACAGAAAAGCCAACTGATAAGTCAATTGAAAATGAAGCGGATAACGGCTTGAGAAATAGACGTGGAACACTGTCTTATGCCAGAACATTGAAGATAAATAGTGCTACATCACAATTTTTTGTTAATCTTGTTAATAATTATAAACTGGATTTCAAGAATCACACCCAGCGTGGATATGGTTATGCTGTCTTCGGCCATGTTGTCCGTGGTATGAATGTGGTGGATGCCATTGCCAAGGTGCAGACAGGTACGCGTAAGCAAATGCAAGATGTGCCTTTGCGGAATGTAGTTATTGAAAACGCCTATGTACTGGATAATTGATTAAATTGTTTTAAGATACTAATAGAAAGGGAAGATATGAAATTAGTAAAAATTTTGATGATTACTCTATTGCTGCTGGTCGCTGTTACAGGGTGCCAGAAGAAAGCAGAAACTCCGCAGGAGACGGTTATAGAATCAAATTTGGCCCTGTTTGAAACTTCAATGGGCAATATTGAAATTGAACTGGATTATGAGAATGCACCGATTTCGGCAAAGAATTTTGCCAGATATGTCAGTGAAGGATTCTACGATAATACAATTTTCCATCGTGTCATTCCCGGTTTTGTGATTCAGGCCGGCGGCTGGACAGTGGATATGGAGCAGAAAGTTCAGCATGCCCCCATTCAGAATGAAGCTGCCAATGGATTTAAAAATCTAAGGGGAACACTCTCCTATGGCCGCACCAATGCACCTCATAGTGCTACTTCGCATTTTTTTATCAACCATGCTGATAATCCCAACCTTGATTATCAGGGACCGCAGCATTGGGGTTATGCAGTATTCGGCAAGGTCATTTCCGGCATGGATGTAGTAGACAAAATTGCAACTACGCCAACCACCACAAAGATGGCAGGTGGGCGCCAGGTTAGAGACGTGCCGCAGGAGACTATGTTAATCATCTCTGCCAAGATGATTGCAGAAGATAAATAGTAGTTTTAAAACCGGAAGGTATGGCCTTCCGGTTTTTGTTCTAAGATTGTTGTAGAGGATATAAAGTAGTTATTAAAACCGGAAGGAATGGCCTTCCGGTTTTTTTTGTTTTTGCTTAAACGAGTGGGTATTATTTGACTCGATTAACATGAGTCAACATAGGAAGTACGAAGTTTTATTGCCGGAGTAATCTATTCTGCGAGAATCTATACTCATCTGCGGAATAGTTTTTAAGAGATTAATAAATTCGCAGATAACGAGGCTGTCAAAAAAAAGAGCGGAAAAAAACGAAAAAGAGCACTCGCACAGAGATCACAAAGGCCACGAAGCCGCCCCGCTCGGCACTGTAAAATAAATTGTGTAACTAGCAAAAACAGAAATTTTGCAACGAACAAAACGAATAATTAAAACATATAGATAAAAAAATTGCATGGTTAAAAACTTTTTTCAGGCAACCCATTTAGAGCCCTCCATTGTTTCCGGCTAGGAGCATACTGGCTGAGTCCCGGTTCTGTATGGGGGATGACATATGTGGGGGAGGTGAGTCAGTGCTAGGGTGGTCAATAGAGATTGTCCATGGATGCGCCTCGAAAATTGTCGGCATGATTTAATAAGCTATTACCAGAGGTTACGAAGATCCCGGCTAGGAGCATACCGGGATGACATATATGGGGTGGGTGGTCAGTGTTAGGGTGGATAGTACATGTTGTCCGTTTACTACATTGTCATCCCCGAATGTTTTTATCGGGAAAAGGTGTGGATGATTGGTGGATGGGGCCCTGTGGAGCAGAATCTTTAGAGCGGAAAGGTATATATGAAAACCTATTATGTATACATTATGGCCAGTAAAAAGAATGGTGTGCTGTACGTAGGTATAACAAATAATCTCAACCGACGTGTTTATGAACATCGTAATAATTTAGTTGAAAGTTTTACAGCAAAGTATCATGTACACCGCCTTGTCTATTATGAAGCCACGAATGATGTCGGTGTGGCAATTCAAAGAGAAAAACAGCTGAAGAAATGGAATCGGGATTGAAAGATTCAATTGATTGAGGAAGCAAACTCAGAATGGAAAGATTTGTATGATTTGATATTTGATTACTAAAGGTTACGAAGATTCTGCTTCGCAGGGCCCCGGCCATACGCCCCACCCCCGTCATTTCCGGCTAAGAGCATACTGGCTGAGTCCCGGTTCTGTATGGGGGATGACATGGGAGGAAAGGGTGTACACCACCACCGTCCGGACATAGCACCCACAAGAATGTCATCCCCGAATGTTTTTATCGGGGATCTTTTAGCCGGAAGCAGAACAGTAGAACAGTAGAACAGTA
>JAGLOF010000029.1 GCA_023139105.1 bacterium | reverse complement strand
AGGAGATGGGTATAGATATTAGAGATTCTGCTGACAAGGGAACCAGTGAAGTGGCAATGGCTATTACTGCTTCAACCTTGACAACTATCTCGGTATTTGTGCCTATTCTATTCGTTCCTGGTATTGCCGGCGCAATGTTTAAGGATATGGTTGTAACAATTTGTTTCAGCCTGGGCGTTTCTCTCATTGTTGCTCTGACGCTGGTGCCGCTTTTGGCATCTCGTATCTTGAAGAAACGTGGTGTTCCAAAGAGAATAAATCATATGTCCAAAATCAGTAATCAGATTGGTTCGGGCATTGATCGTCTCAGAAATTTCTATGTGAGGAGACTGGATTGGGCTGTGAAGCATCGTAAGACTGTTATTTGGTCTACGCTGGTGACCTTGGTGGCTTCCATCCTTTTAATTATTTTTGCCCTGGGCGGTGAATTTATGCCTGAAGGCGATATGGGTTATGTGCAGCTGGCTGTTGATCGCTCACCCGGAACCAGTCTTGAAGCAATGGAAAATAGTATTCGAAAGTTGAATAAGATTATAAAAGAACACGTTCCGGAAGCAGAAATGGTATACAATAATATTGGCCAGGGAGAAGGTGTGTTTGCGGCTTTTTCATCCAGAGCGTCCAATGAATCCGAGATCATGATTCGATTGGTATCCAGGACCAAGAGAGACAGATCGCTTCAAGAGATTCAGGATGACTTGAGGGGGAGAGTGAAGGTGCTGCCTGATCTTGATGTACGTTTTGAAGACCGTGGCGCAGCAATGATGATGGGCGGCGGTGCCAGTATTGTTGTTCAGATTTTTGGACATGACCTTGAAGTTGCCGAGGCACTGGGTAATGATATTTCCAGTCGCGTTAAGGATGTGGAACATGTAACAGAAGTTGTTCTCAGTATTGAAAAGGCAGCTCCGGAACTCAAGGTTGTTCTGGATCGTCAGCGTATTGCAGATCTGGGATTATCTACAGCACAGGTTGGTCAGGTGATCAGCACCAGTATTATGGGTTCGGTGGTCTCCAGGTTCCGTGAATCAGGCGATGAGTATGATATCCGTGTACAGTTGAAACCGGAATCCAGGGAGAATAAGCAGCATCTGGAAAATATATTAATTATGACACCCATGGGCAGGCATGTGCCTTTAAGAGCTATTGCTGATGTCAGATACGGTTCGGCTCCTGCCGAAATTGTGAGAGAAGATCAGGAACGCCTGGTAACTGTCAGCATTACTTGTCCCAGTAATAAACTCCGGAATGCAACAGCAGATGTTAAAGATGTTCTTAAGCAGGTTGCAGTACCAAATGATTTCCGTATTTCCATCAGTGGTCAGGCTGAGGAGATGATGAAATCTTTCATGTATCTGGGACTGGCCTTTGTAGTGGCCATGATACTGGTTTACATGGTCATGGCTTCACAGTTTGAATCGCTTCGTGATCCTTTTATCATTCTGTTTACCATTCCCATGTCGATTATCGGAGTTGCTCTGGGATTATTTGTGACAGGCACTACTTTGAGTGTGATGTCAATCATCGGTGTTATAATGCTGCTGGGTATTATTGTTAACAACGGTATTGTGCTGGTTGATTATATCAATCAGATGCGGGCCAAGGGGCATGAAATGTTCGAAGCCATTCATATTGCCGGTGAAGCCCGTATGCGTCCGGTTATCATGACTGCTTTAACCACAATGCTGGCCATGATGCCACTGGCTCTGGGACTTGGAGAATCCGGTGAGAACTGGGCACCTATGGCAAGGTCAGTGATTGGTGGCCTGGCAGTTGGTACTGTTTTGACATTGATTGTTGTGCCTGTGATTTATTCTTCTGTTGAGCTTGGTGGCGAGAAGCGGAAGGCCAGGAGGGCTGCAAAGAAGCAGGCCCGGTTGGCCAAGCAGGGATTGGCTTGATTGCTCCTCATAAATCACTGGCTCAGCTAGTGGAGTTCGATCCTAATTTGATCAGCAGAAGTCTACTGGTTTCAAGCCCATCCGGCTTGCCGCAGTCCTCCTTTGGCGGGAGTCTTATAGCTACCGCCTCGGGCAGTGGATCGTTTACTCTTGTCTGATTTTATTGTGAAAGTTGAAGGGCGGATTGAATCGTTCGCCCTTTAACTTTTGTTTATCTCCTTCAGCTAATTTTTTTAAAAAAATTACTATCATTAATCCTGACAGGATTATGTAAGGTCTCTATGCTATTACAAGCAGTGAAAACAGTCCCGGAGCTATCGTAAAAGTAGAGTGATAATTATTCTTCAAACTCCCGGGACAGCTGCGATGTCTGTCTTTTGTAAATGCCAATACCGGAGAAAGTTGTCCCCAGAAAAGTGGCACAGAATCCGGGGATAAAGCCAATGCAATAACTGACAGATGTAACTTCGGCGCGCAGGACATCTACAATCATCACAGAAGAATTTTTTGTCATAGAAGAGATGTCAATCCCTTTGACCTGAAGATAATAGGAAAAAGCAACACCCAAAGCTGTTCCCATGCTTGAACCCAGAAAACCTGTCATCAGAGACTCTGCAAGCAGAGAACGGTAGAGATGCCCTTTATACTCACCCAGTGCCAGACGTATACCAATTTCACCATAACGCCTGATACCGCCCATGAGACCGGCATTTAAAAGTACAATGGACATAATCACAATAAAAATGCCAATAATGATTGTTGAAAAATATTTGACAATCTCCAGTGTCTCACTATGCCTGTTTTGATGCATGAAAGTAAACATGACAGGAGCAAATTCATCTTCTGATATGTGATTTGCATTAAAAACAGAGGTGATTACATCGGCTTCATCAGTCTGATATATAAAGTCAGGGAAGAAGCCGAGAATTTCACCGGCGGCGTTTTCCATGTCCAGAGCATATTGAATGTCAGCAAAATCGGCAATAATAAGATTGCTGTCAATATAAGACATGCCAAAATGAATTGTTCCTACAATAGTAAAATTGATGGAGGATAAACTGCCGTACATCGTTCTGGAAATGAGAGTAGCATTTTTACAGAATTTCAGCGTATTGGCCAAATCCTCGCTGATAACAATTTCTCCCGACTGTCGGGGCAGCCTGCCCCGGACCAGTGCATTTTTCAGGTTGAGAATAGCCGGCTCAGGAGACTCTTTTGAGATGATATCCACAGCCATGCCGATCACAGGGCACTGTATGCGCGTTTCACGACTGCTGTCGGGGATGTCCAGTAATCCGCTGAAATTAATGCGCGTTACCCATGTCATTTCCGGATGATCTGATCTCAGCGTGTCTAACAGTTGTGAGATATCCATCATGGCCAGATCATTGGGAATTTGATCGGCCTCTCCGGCATAGGCTTTAGACATGATTTTGACATGTCCCGCAATAAAACCGGCGTGAGCCCGGACCATTTCATTTTTCATGCCTGTAATATAGCTGTATAGAATGACAGTACAGGAAACCCCGCCAATCACAGTCAAAAGCGGAATAAGTGATCGGGACCTATCCCGGAACAAGCCTTTTAATAAAAATAACAGCATCATTTTTGGTAGATCTTTTTCCTTAATGCATCCGTGGGTTTCAATGTTGCAATTTTACGTGTCGGTAAATAGCTGACAATGGCAGTGACTATTAAAACAAGCAGAACTGTTTCTGTAACCAGTGACAGTGTATAGACAGGGTATAATCTCTCACCGATTGCATAACCGGTTTTATCCACAGCATCCGGTACGGCAAATCCGGCATTTGAGAAATATCTCAGCAATGGAAAACCCCATAACATACCGAAACAGGCAGCCAGTACGCCGTGCAATATCCCCTCAACTGTGAATAATTGAACAACATTGCTTTTGGTCATGCCCAAAGAGATGAGCGTGCCTATCTCTTTTTGTCTTATAAAAATTGATAAAATCTGCGTGTCAAATATGGCTACCATGGCCAGCATCATCAGCAGGCCGTACAGGAAATATGACGCGGCGGTTCTGTTTTTTTCCACATCATAAAGATCTCTGAGAAGCCAGGGAAGATCCCTGAATATCCAGTCATGGCCAAACCAGACGGGCAGTAATTCATGATCTATGACCAGTATTGTGGCTTCATTTTTCATTTGAACCAGATGTTGCAATCTATGCAGAGATACCCATATTTGACCGTAATCAATGGTGGGTACAATGGTATGCATAATTTGAATAATTTCCACATCATGCGCATCGAATGTGCCATTGGCATCCTTCCATTGCACAGTAATGATATCACCTGTCCTGAGCCTTGTGCTTTGCGCCATTCTGGCACCGATCAACGCCTGCAGCGGGCCTTTAGTTTTTTCAAGAATATGTGTGGGGATTGAGAGTAGTTTTTGATCATGAGGAATACCCTTGACCAGTATAGGCCGCATACGGCCTTTTAGGTATAAAGTGGCCTGGAGCATCAATATAGGAACAGCCCTTCCTTGAATGATCCTGTTCTGCATTGATTGAGGAATTTCTCCATGCGCGTCCTGTAAAGTTAAAAGATCATGAGCATCATAATTACGATGCCGGAATTGGCCGCCGCCAAGTTCAGCTTCAATTCTGGCATCACTGACACGATTGAATAAACCGTAATAGAAACCCTGGTTGAATATGATGGCCACATAGGCAAAGGAGAGCACAATGATATTAAGCCAGGTGCGAAGTCCGGTACCCATTATATTGCGCATGGCAAGTTTTAGTATAATCATGAGAGGAACATGTCGTATGCCTTTTTATAGAGCGGGGAGGCGGCCAGTTTTTTGATATCCCTTTTGTAAAGGTCATCCTTCATACTGCGCCCCGTCAAGTCCTCCCATCGACTGAATTCTACACCCTGGGATTCCTGGCTGGCGTCTCTGTACCATTCAGGTATTGCATTAAACGTGCAGAAAGGGATAATCCTGCCGTCAGTCAAGGCGTTGTGTACACAACAGCGTTTCACGCGCTCCAGATCAAGATTGTACTTATCCTGAAAATGCATGAGTCCCAGTAAAAGTGTCTTATAATGGAATTCGCCCAGCGCCTTGTAGTCATGCCTGATGAAGGCGTTAAACAGTATTTTCCAGAGGTTCAGGCCCCGAGGCTCTTTCTTTTTGTCTATGAAACTTCTGATCCTGAAGAGCATCTTTGCACGAACAACTGTTTTGCTCTTTCCGCTTTCCAGGTCTGAAGCCAGCTTATTCATATAACCGAACAGTCCCTCAACATCAACAAACCGTGTGATGGGTATTATATTGTCACCATCTTTAAATACATATGTTGCCATGCCGCATGCAAAATGGGCGCTCAAATCGTATTGGGGAGTTCCTGTTAACGCTTCTATAAATCTGGTGAAGGGATAGATCACAGGTACCGGGTAGAAATCGTCCATTGATACCTGCCCATTGGTTTGCTCCTGGATTTTCTCAAGAACATCAGGTATAGTGATTCTCATCTCTTTCCTGTCGGCTTTGGTGATCTTGCCCACCAGAGATACAGGTTGAAAATTAATACCCCTGACTATGTCAATATTGTTTATACCGAATTTTATTATATTGCCGAGTTCATGGTCATTTTTGCCCCTGATGACAGTGGGCACAAGAACTGCACCAAGGCCTGCCTCTCTGCAGTTCTCCAGAACTCCCGGGATCTCCCAATGGTTTTTGGGATTTGTCTTTGGCGTCACGCCGTCAAAACTGAGGTAAAGTGAGTTTAATTTAAGGGCCCGGGCCTTCTTGAGAAATTCGCTGTCCTGTGATATTCTGATGCCGTTTGTGTTGAGCTGGAGATGATCAACACCATACTTTTTGCATAGTTTAATTATATCAATCAGGTCATCTCGCAGCAGGGGTTCTCCGCCGGTGATCTGTAAAGCATTGCATGCTACCGGCTCTTGACTGCGAAGTGTCTTTATCATCTCTTCAAGCTGATTGAGTGTAGGCTCGTAAACGTATCCCAACCGTTTGGAATAGAAAAAACAGTAGTAACATGACAGGTCGCATCGATTGGTCACTACGAGGTTGGCCAGCACTGTATGCGTTTTATGCCGGCTGCAGAGACCGCAGTCTGAGGGGCATACAGGATCTTTCTTATTAACATTAGGGTTGTATATGCCTCTGCCGTCATGTGCGAATCGTTCTGCCTTCCTGTAGAGTTCTGCTGATCCATAGTATAGATCCTCGACCTCACCATGTTCCGGGCATTCTTTACGTATCCAGATCTTTGCGTCTCTCTCAAAAATGTCCGCCTCTATGATCATGTTGCATTCAGGGCAGATGGAAGTAGTTTTGCTGACAGGCAATTCGTCGTTTACTGACTTTGCAACTCTGTTCGTCGATTTTGAGTGTTCTCGCATTATCTTCCTGACGGTTTTTATCTTTTTTGCTATTGTATGCATTCCAAGAGAAGTGTATGATAAAATGATATTATTAAAACAAAAAACGCTGCCGGCTTAAATCTCATAGAGAATACGGAATCACCTGATGAGTGTCACTCTAATTCCATGAACATGATTTTGTGATTTAATCCGAATTATATAAATACCTGAAGGCATAACAGCATTTGCCCTGTCACGTCCATCCCATGATTCTATGTATGATCCCCTCTGAACTACTTCATGCAGCAATGTCCGTACTTTTCGTCCCAGCATGTCATATACAGCCAAATCCACAAAACTTCTTTCCGGTACTGAATATGTAAAATGAGTGCATGGATTAAATGGATTGGGATAATTTTGAGACAGTGTGAATTCATGTGGAACCGTATTTTCAGATGGAAGCTCTTTAACCGCTGTGTTAAGAAGATCCAGCAAATTAACAAGTGTCAATTCAAAGTTAACATCCGTGGTTTCTGATTCGTCAATAACATGAACAAGTGTCGCCCCGCTGGGTGGCTGTGAGAAAAACGGTATTGGTAAATATACAGGAAACAAACTGTTGTCCTGTTCCGAAGGAATTCCGTAACTTGTGAAACCCATTAAAAGATCGATGACATCCACTGAGAGGGCTTCTGGTATATCCGGATACCATTTGTCAGCATAGGCTTCAGGATTCAACTCGAGAAAGACACCGGGATTTGCGATTATGGACATAAGGTCCAAATCCAGTAAACCCATAAAGCTCTGCAATATGGGCAGGAAATCGGTCAGGGCAAAGGTTTTTAAATAATAGGCCCCGCTTCTGAGACCGAAAATCCTGTAGGATCCGTTAGCAGATATGGCATTCCCCGTAAGAAAATCCGTGTCAGTCAGTGCCGCGCCCACAGCATGTCCGGTGAGATCATACGCAGCCACCATAATCATGGATAGGGGAAGCCGCGTGTTCTCATCGATAACCCTGCCTGAAATAGTGCCGCTGGCCCTTCCAGGCTCAATATTAATATCAGCAACCTCGCCGTACCCAACTTCAATGATAGCATTCAGTGGATCATCAAATGTTATTCCGCCACCGGCATAGGTTGATGCCAAAGGATTAACTGTAGGCATGGCAGAGACTTTGTATGTGCCCGGCAGCAATCGGTTCACTCGATAGCCTCCATTAAATTGCACGAAGTCATAACCTGCTGTTTTGCCTGATTCGGCATGATACACAATGATCGGTGCGCCATGCGATGTGTCTGCGCCTGCCTGATAGTGTTGATCACCCGGATCAATGTCGAGAAAGCCCTGTATAACCGCACCTCGATCCAGTGTGATATGAATATTATCCGTAGTCTGCTCTGCAAGCACGTCCACACAGATGGCGGATTCAAAATTGCGGGCACCGTCAAAAAACTCAGTCAAATGATGCTGACTGGCAAGAAATCCTGAAATGGCCATAATTTTGTATGAGCCTGCCAAAAGAGGACCGAGAACATAATTCCCTGAACTGTCTATGGCTCCAAGTGTGAATTCCGGAAAACCGGAAACTGGATCAAGGGCGAGAAGAATAATGTCGTTTATGGGCGATCCGTCCTCCGCGCTTGTAACGCTGCCTCCGATAAATCCGACAGGATCGAGTTGAATGTCAATGCCGGAAGTTGTCTGAGGGACTGTAACCGGAACAGTGGCCGCCTTTTCAAAATCAAAGATATTATGCACGTCTCCATAGTACTCGTCCACAAACCGGTCAGCATAAATGGCTGTTGGGAAAAGGTACAGACCGATCATCTCATTGAGTGTATCCAGGAGAGAGGAGGTAAGGGTTCTCACAAGATACTCTCCGCCGGCCAGGCCGGTTAGAGTGTAGTTTCCCGTGCTGTCGGTGACATCAAAAGCCATCTGCAGTTGAGTGAAATCAGGATTGTTTTCATCATCCTGACCCTCTTTACGAAAGGCGATAACCTGCAGTGAGTCCAGTCCTTCTCCCATGGGATCTGTTACCCGGCCGGTAATAATGCCACCATACTGAAGTACCAGACCACTGTCCAACACTGTTTGCTCTCCGGGCATCACGGTAACTGTCTGGGCTTCGTCCACCAGGGGTGTTTCCGGATAGAACATCCCCAAATAGCTATGCCCCGCAGTATTAGTGCCCATAAGGCCGCCGGTTGGATCACTGGCGTAGAGATAGTATTCGCCGGGCTCAAGGTAGAATTCCAGAATGGATCCACCAAAGAAACCCATGGAGATACCATATCCTGCAAAAGACATGTCATCCGCGCTGAAAGCAAAAACAGGCATAACACCGAAATCACTGCCTCCGACAGGATCGCGAACATATCCGCTTATAGTACCAAATTGCGGAGGGTTCAGCTGCGGCGATAGTGAGAAGTTAATATTGTGCAGCGTGTCATTCCCTGCGGAAATAGTAATCGGTGTCGCATTGTCACTGTCGGTGGCGTTTTGGTACCATGCCTGAATGTATCTGTATGCATGTACAGATAGTTTGTATTCTCCATTTCCAGGTACTGTGACCTGGTATTTCTTTTCAACGACAGGGACATTTTTCGATAAGAGAACATTAGGGGATGATGCTGTAGTGAGTTCTAAAGTGACATCAGTAATATCCGAGCTGTCTGCAGTTGTAATTACACCTGAAATAACAGTTCCTTTTTGGAGGTCGAAATTGATATCTGCCGTGGTGATACCTGCAGAAACAGCGACGGTTTGAGCATTGCGCCAGGCCTCAAGAGATCCCATTGCTGCAATTTGATCAGGGTAGATTTCATCAACAAAAATGTTGCTCCAGGTGATCACATAGTAGGAATCTTCCCTGAGATTGCTTAATTGATATTCACCGGTAAACAGATCCACTTCTGCTTCACCGGCAAAGTAGCCATGACTGTCAAAGGCTAAAACCGGAAAGGCTGTATCGGGAGGCTCACCGTCAACAGTAATGGTGCCGGTAATTGCACCTGCCTCTGATCTGGGCAATTGCTGCGAAAGCTGGAACCGCATCGGCTTCAAAGCGATAATTTTATTTGATGTAGCGCAGATCTGATCGATCTGTTTTAAGAATGTATTTATTAATTTTGCAGGATTAATATGCTTCTTTAAATCTTTTTTAAATTTCAGGTTCAACGTAGAGGCTGCAATGCTTTCTGTTATTTCGGTTTTATACTGAACTATGCTTTTTGCCAGCAATTCTCCACGTATGGTCAGATCACGTTCAGTCTCAGCTTGAACAATGGTGATATCCTGTTGACTTTTAATAGGTATGGAAATTTTATCAACAGTAAGTGCTAATAAAGAAAAATGAACAAAAAATGTTGTAAAGAACACGAAAGCAATGACTTTTAAATTTTCAGGGACCTTCTTTCTCAAGAAGTTTTTCACTTTATTCATTTCATTGTCCTCCAAAAAGGTTGTAACCCATTCTTGTTAGGCCTGTGATCTCCAGCTAATTATCTGAAAAGTAAATATGTCTTTAACAGAGCGCCAGGTTTGTGTAAAAAAACCTTAAAAAAAATGTTCAGTAAACTCAATTTAGATGAAGGCTTTTTAACCAGAGACGATGCAATACCATTGAGAAATTTATCATTCACTTCCTTTAAAAGAATCGATTTCAAAGCATATGACCGGAGTTGCTGTTTACCATATCCCTTTTTCCATATGCTTTCATATTTATTTAAATGAGACATATTAAATGTGTTATTTTGAAAAGCCTCAGCTGCAACAGTTCCTGCTGTTTTCCCTGCAAATAACGCATAATTAATTCCGCCGCCGGTGAGACTTGCTACCTGTCTTGCAGCATCTCCAACAACCATTGCACCGTTTTTAACCAGAGGTAAAAGATATTGACCTGCCGGATCTCCTCCACAATGAAGATTTGAAATAGAGGCATGGGGATAATGTTTGTTTATATAGTCAAGAAGCAGTGTTTTTGCTTTACCGGGACTGCTGTGAGATCCCAGCAACCCGAGACCGATATTTATCTGGCCTTTTTCACGTGGAAATATCCATAAATATCCTGCAGGCGTTATTTGACTCCCAATAATAAAATAGCATGTATCCTGTTCAATATCACAGTCAATCCGGCAAAATGCACAACAATCAATATCTTCCAATTCACACACTGTATTCCATCCAAGGTCTCTGGCCAGACGTGACTCAACACCATCAGCAATGATTATACAGGGTGCTGTAAATGTTTTATCGGGACATCTGCATTCATATAATTGTTTTTCAATCTGTTTGACAGATAATACCGGAGAATTCGGGAAATAATCAGTACCGGCATTCACTGCACGTTTGACCAGATCCGCATCCATAATTTCTCGATTAACCACATAACTGTCAGCCATTTTTGTATATGTAATATGAGTGCCATTGGGGGAGATAAGACATGCTTTCTTGATTCTGTTCATTATCCACCCGGGATCAACATCGAAGCCGATATTGTTGATTCCCTTTATTCCCATGGCTTCTCCACACCTCACCGGATACCCGGTCTTCTCTTTCCTTTCTACTAATGCTACCTTCACACCGCCTTTAGAAGCATACTCAGCCGCACTTGATCCGGCTGGCCCGGCGCCCAACACAACAACATCATATCTATTTTGTCCACTCATCTAGTTCTTTACTTTTTTAATTGATAATGCACCAAATGGGCAGACTTTTGCACACCGGCCGCAATCATGACATCTTTCCGGATTAATTTCCAAACGGGCTGTAATAATCAATGCGTTTTCATAACAAACCGCAATGCATGTCCCACATTCATCGCACAAATTAGTATTCAGGTTAATCATACTCATTTTCTGTCTTTTATGATGTCAAAACATCTGAAATGTATCTCCCCGCAGCAAGCAGAGGAGGGTATCTGGATTATTACTTTTATCTAAATACTTATTAATTTATCACATTGTGACATACTATGTCAAGTTTTTTATATTTAGTACAGGAGCAGGAGTCCCGGCGTGATCAAAGATCATCAAAGCCACTCTCCTACCTTTACGAACTCGAACGTTTTTTGCGGAGTCTGTGATTTATTCTTCTGTTGAGCTTGGTGGCGAGAAGCGTAAAGCTAGGAGAGCAGCAAAGAAGCAGGCCCGGTTGGCCAAGCGGGGATTGGCTTAATTGTACTGTATAGATGGAGTCTACTTTTGATGTGGAGTCCATCTGATATCAAACTGAAAAGTGCCGGCACATTGTGTCGGTACTTTTTTTTTGTAGATTACACCGTGAACAGCACCTGTCTGACAGATTAAGTTGTTCTGTCTCACAGATTAGGTTATTCAGTCACACAGACAGGGCAATAAAGTTAGACGAAATAAATGCTGAAATTTGGGAGCTGTTGGTGCTGAATATTTGAATTAGTATTTCAATGCTATAGAATGATACATTACGGCGGAGACCGTTGTAACGAGATATAATATCTCTTTCCTTACTACAATTCGTGAGGAATAATTAAAAATAATAACAAATCATTCTATTTGTAGATACAGTCTTGAAATTTTAAGAAAATTGTTGTAATATGCATGTGGCATTATTTTTTAAGCCTATATGAAATTTGTTTATTAAGGAGAATTCTTAATGTCTGATACCCATTCAATACCCTCAATTTATAAATCGCCTCACTATATGCCCCATTATCAGCCTGGGGAGTATGGCCAATGGTGCATTTCAATTCTGCCTTTTGGCCATGACCATGGATATTTCACGGGCACGTGGATGGTCAAGGACATGCCGGTGTTGATGCGAAAGTGTGATAAGGGGTGGTCTACCTGGATGTCACTCTCACCCCATGAGATGGAGAGCCAGGAACTGGGATTCAAATATGCGTTTGGCCACACTGTCGTCATGGGTTTGGGAATGGGGTGGGTGGCCATTAATGCGGCGCTGAATCCTAATGTGCAAAAAGTTACAGTGGTTGAGCTGGATCCGGATGTGATTTCATTGTTTAACCAATCCGGCGCAGCGCAGAGATTGTCAGTAGAAATTATCTCGAAAGTGAATATCGTACAGGGAGATGCATTGAGGTGGCGGCCTGAGGATAAAGTGGATTTTCTTTATGCAGATATCTGGCTACGGCTGAATGAGCCTCAAGTTATGGAAGATATGCGGAGCATGCAGAATAATGTCCAGGCGGATGCAGCCTATTTCTGGGGGCAGGAGTTGGTTTTATATAATTTAGTACAGAGCCTGTCGGATGGTACGCAATGGGATTTGCTGGCAGTGAAAAAGATAATCACTGAGTCATTGCAGCTGCCTTTGATCTTGCCTGACGGAGCAGCATATATTGAACTAATTAAACAGGTCGTTGAGAATAGAATAAAAAGAGGGATTTTATCTAAAAATAGTTGAGTGCCATAACTGGTTTCTAGATTCAGTTTCGCACACAAAAGAGGTCGTGGCATGGTGCAAATTGAACGTGAGAAATAGTCAATTCTTCCAATGATATATTTGTGTTTCTCCGAGGAATTTTAGACACATTAGTAGAGCCTATCAATAAGCATAGATAGGGACCACTTGGAAGGTGGCCCCCATCTGATTAAGATCTTGTTGCAAAACACAATGTCAGCTTTTTACTTTGTCAAAATAGCTTTTTGTACTCTCACCACATCGCCGGCCTTGAGTTGAATCAGATAAGCGCCGCTGGGCACTCGAGCCCCGGAGTCATCCTGTCCATTCCAGTATTTGAAGTAATTGCCCGCACTATGCAGTTCACCGGAGGTGATTGTACAGACTTTACGGCCCATCAAATCAAAAACGGTGATTTCCACTCTGGCCTCTTCAGCCATACGGAAGCGGATCTTGGTACTGGGGTTGAATGGATTGGGGAAGGGCGGTTCCAACACTGTCTTTTCCGGTGTGGCTTCAGTGTCCAAGTCAATGACATCCAGAACAGACACTGTGCCTTCTCCATCCACTTCGGAGAGACGGTATAGGTAACTTAGGCCCGTTTGAATAGCCTCATCCGTGACGACATATTCCCTCAATTCAGAACTGTTGCCCTGACCAGCCAAGTCTTCATGGGTCACATAGGAGGCTATTGTTTCAAAAATCTCTGGTGAAGTGGCAAATGCTCTTTCCAGAATGAACCCCATATGATTTTCTTCGCTCTCTGTAGCCCATTCAATCAGAATATGGTTACCTTGCTGTTTTACAGAGAATGAGGATAGGGTGACAGGAAGCGAACTGTCATAACCCATCTCAATCTCATTTATTTCAACATAATCTAATCCAACTGGCTTTACCGCAGAAACACGTATACGATATCTTTGATATGCAATGGTGTTGCTGGGGACTTGAAAATATGTCATACCACTAGCATTTGATGGAAGATCTTGGTTGTTTTGGCTATCAAGTAATGTATATGTGCCAGGGGCTGGATCTCCCGATTCTCCATCCCCTTCAAATACCCAACTTGCCGGCATATAGTCATCTGCAGCATCAGTTAAAATTCCATACCAGTTGATTATTTGAAATGTGCCGAAGTCATAGCCGATAAATTGATTAGGGACTTCGTTAAAGGAAGACCACCTATTTTCATTTCCTGTATCAAGAGAACCATCAAATGCTTGGACTTTTGTTTCTTCTTCAAAATGTGCAGTAGAAAAGATGTTAGAGTCAGTATCGTCTGTCAGATCACCGCCTCCTTGGGCAAAGACAAAATTTGACATGATAAAAACTGAAAAAATTAAGAAAATGTATTTTTTTATATTCATGTTTAATACTCCAATCACGGGTCTGCTAAGTTATTGCTCCCATTGATCCTTATTAAAGATAATATTTCTTTATTTGCAGCGCTTCAACCCGATAGTAAAGCGCTGCAAAATTTGCGCATTATTACGAACGCTGTGGATACAAGCCTTCCGTTGCAATACAGTATCGCATTGCCAAATAGGGCTGCATATTATCAGCAATATTACCGCCGCCTGTATTGTTGATAGTTACATCAGTGCTTGCAGTAAACGTAGGATCTGTCAGTTCAATGGCACCTGCGGCCATTTCTTTGAAATCACGCGATGAAGTTCTATAAAGGTTTGTACCTGAGGTTGATGCCAGATAATTTCCTTCAACCTGATCTTTATCGGCGGGATCATTGGCACCTTTTATCTTAGCCGAACCCGCTGACTGCGGCACAACCGTTGTCTGTGCAGACGCAGTATGTGAATGCTCCGGCATATTTCCGATGTTTAACTGAAGTGCGTAACTGCCGCCAGTGTGTGCCATCGGGTATGAAGGCAATCCTGGGCCTTGACCATAACTAATGGGCACGCGGCCTCTTAAATCTGGCATTCCAAAGTCTGTTCTTCCATTACCGCCATACATTGTGCCAAGCAAAGAATAAAGTGCCTGATTTTCGCCGATTGCCAATAACTGACCCGCACACTCTACCCAATTTTTAGGTGCAAAATTATACGGGAATAATCGAATTTCACCAAGAAAAGGTTCCGCCATGATATTCTCCTTTCAAAAGAATGAGTTATTTCACTTTAAGTTTGTTAATAACCGCTTGATAGTAAGTACTGCTTTACTCCAAATTTGAAACTGGGCCAAGGAACAATTCAAATTTTCCTAATGGAGGATGTTCAAGTTGCAATGTACTCTGTAGTAGCACCGATTCTTTTGGTTCCTTGAAGATTAAGGAAAAGCCTTCGATCACATCTTTATCCCAAGATTCGATCTCAATCAATTCTGCCTTAATGCTTCCCACACCTTGCGCCTTTATGGCAAATTGCGTGTTGAGATGCGGATCAAATTGCTTTTTGTTGGTGATGTCCAGCATGCTTTCCTCTCTGGATACTTATTGAAATTATAAACTATTTGGGAAATGTATTGAGCAGTGTATAGAGATCACCAAATTTTTCCAGTTTCAGGGGGAGGAACACAGGCGTATTCTGGCTATAACTTGCGGCCTCAAAGCCTGTTTCAGTTCCCATGATGGAGGCCAGACAGTAATTGTAATATCCAAAAGCTACTCCCATGGCATTCATCACCTGCACGTTTTTATACAGTTGGGGGCCGCCGCCGTTCTTGTTGAGAAAATCAAACAAATCGCCGCGGATTATTTCAGTGTTCACCAATCCCACGGTTGCCACGAACATCAAGTAGTTTTTATCGCCGGAATACTTTTCGAGTTCAGCGGGTACTTTGTCCAGTTTAGTCAGCGTCACATTGGCTTTGAGGCTCAGTTCCTTACGGTCGCGGATTTCAATCCACATATGACCAGATCCATCGGTTTTGGGTGCGGGAATTTCTACCCCTTCAATGACAATTCCTTCCTGGTGTTGGCCGCTCCATAGAGTCAGTGCTTTTTGTTCTTCTGCCATTCTTTTCTCCTATTTTTTGTGTTTGGTTAGTGGGCAATGTTTGGTTTATTGTTTGAATTGTTCGGTTGCCATTCCATAAACCAATAGACCTCCCTGTCCGCAGCCACTTTAAAACCTAAGCGGTCGTAGAAGTGTTTGGCTGGATTGTTTTTTTTAACATGGAGGTTATTTGCAGTTTTTTTAACGTTCACTCCAGGTCTCCATTTTGAGAATAACCTACTATGTTTTATCCTACAGTTTCCAGATTAACGACTTCCACATCCATATAGAGATTAGATACAGTGCCTGTGCCCTCAGTAATCACGACCTGGAAGTCAATGATCTCAACTCCGTTTTGCGCACCTTGATTATTTTGTAATGTTGGCTCAAATAATACCACTTTAGTGACGCTTTGCCGCACATCGTTGCCATAAACCACACCTAAATTGCTGGTGATGGGCTTTGCTGTGTTCCAATTCAACGGTTCAATATTAAATTTGACACACTGCCGTTTTTTTATATCTGGATTTGCTTCCCAATCAAAGCTTAGGAAAAGACGGATTATGTTATCTTGCGTCACATTAGAAATTTCAAAGAGGGGGGCGAGTTTAAATTCTACTCCACTAAATATGTCCTGGGTTTGTTTCTCAAACGCATATTTCATATTGCGCTCCTCTTGTCAAATAAAGTTCAGTAACTGGAACTAGGCTATGTTGGGGTTAACTACGGAGCCTTCCATATAAAAAATGGATACGGGGCCCC
Organism: bacterium; assembly: GCA_023139105.1. Lineage (GTDB taxonomy): Bacteria > Zhuqueibacterota > QNDG01 > QNDG01 > JAGLOF01 > JAGLOF01. The sequence continues at coordinate 22,895 of JAGLOF010000029.1, read as the reverse complement.
ATGCCTCTTTGCAGGAATTCACTTTGACCTGAAAGGTGACTTCTCCTTGTCCAATGTCGGCGTTCTCCACATCACCTATAGTAAAGAGAACTGTTTTGGTCACCATCTGTCCTTTTCCGCCGCCGCCAACTTCCCCAACGGGGCCTGTGAGTGGAGTCACCTGGTCGGTATTGGTGGGTTCAATTTCAAAGGTGAATCCATCCTCTTTATAGAGCTCCTCACTGCCTGTATAGAAAAAATTTATCAAAATCCGGTAGACCTGCCCTTTAACCACATTCCAGACCATCAGGCCTGGGCCTATGGAATAACCAGCTCTGAAAAACGTGTTGTCCTCTTTATAATCATAAAACATGGTTCACTCCCATATTGGTTTATGCTATACTACACTCATGTTGACAATTTCAGCTTCCATATAGAAATTTTCAACATGTCCAAGCAAAGCACCCCCTTCTTCTACAACAATTTGAAATTGGACGTCACCCACGCCAAATTCAGTTTGGGGATGGCAATCAAAGAGCACCACATGGGTGATCATTTGCCTTATGAATTCTCCATAGACTTTAACAGAATCATCATTCTGTGCTGTGGCCTCCTGAGGGTCTACAGGGTGAAGTTTGAACGTTGCGCCAAAGACTTTGAGCTCAGGCTGGCTAGCGTCCCAAGTAAAGTTGGCCTCTACTCTTAATACATTGCCTTTAATGACATTGGGGACAGTAAGAACTGGACCTACACGTTGCCCGACAATACACTCTTCTCTTTCTGCTGAATATGCGTATTTCATGTGGCACTCCTTTGGGTATAAATTTCTGATAAACCATTATAAGGATGCAGAAAAATTAACAAAGACCAAAGCGTTGACAAGATAACAGGATTTTACAGGATTAAAAGAACAGAGCAAAGCAAAGATCAATATATGCTTTGTTATTCTGTTGATTCTGTAATCCCGTCTAATTTTTTTTCTTTGCTTGGACATTAAAGCTTCCACTCCATGAACCAATACACTTCGCGGTCCTCCAATACTTTAAATCCAAGGCGGTCATAAAATGATTTTGACGGATTATTTTTCTCCACATGTAGACTTACCGGTAAACATTTTTCTTTGCCTTCATCCATGAGTTGTTGCATGTAATGATAGCCAATGCCTTTACCTTTAAATTCAGGCAAGAGACAGATATCCATGATGCGAATTTCTTTGGTCGTGTGCTCAACATAGAGCCGGCCAGCGGGCTCACCATCTACATAAATTACATCCATTTTTGCATTTGGATAGTACTGTGTATAATGTTTGTGTTGGGCATTAAACTGCATGCTGATAAATTCGGCAATCCGGATTTCATTCCAGCCTGTCAGACGCATCTCTTCAGCACGGGTTGAAGCATAGACTTCCATGAGAAATGGGAGGTCTTCATCGGTCATCGGTTTCAATTGTAGGGTGTACTTCATGCTGGGCTCCGGATTTGCAAATTTTATCTATATCATTATAGTGAATACATAAAATATCTATTACAGCAGAGCGGCAATTTGTTTGATGACTTGCATCGATGAACTGCCAAGTTTTTCAAGATGGGATTTCAGCTCAGCAATGTTCTCGTTTTGCGCCGTGGCCGATTTCACCACGGAGATCAACTGGTCCAGAACGGCAGGATCTGTGACCTTGGGGCGCAGTGCTTCCAGGTCTGCAGTAGTGGCAGTCTTCAGCTTTTCAATTTCAGCAGCATGGAGTGTATTTGCTTCCTGCTCTGCCTCATTGGACGCATTTTCCAGCTGACTTCTTAAGTCGTTTTCCCGGTTTGAATCACTCATTACCGCCTCCATGAGGTGAGTTGGTGAGAGAACGTATTTTCTTTTCAGCTTTACTAACAGCTTTAATTGCAGTATTTACCTGCTCTGACGCTCCGCTTAAGTCTTGCTCAATTTGTGTTCTGAGATTTTGCAGATGGAGACTGGATAAGAGTTGAGCCTCCTGGTCTTTAACTTTTCTGATACTGTTTAAGTGCGCCGTTACTGTTGCATTGGCTTTGTAAAGCTGATTAAATGCCTTATCAACTGATTCCAGGAGGGCTTGTTTATTGGTATCAATAGGTTCTGTTAAGGATTTACGTTTGTCTTCAATGGTTTTAATTGCTATCTCTGTCCAAATACCAATGCCTGTCAGTACTTTATCCGGATCAGGATCAGTTGCCAGTTTTACAAGATTTCCCTTCTTAATAAAGGATTTGAGATAATCCGGTTTCCATTCATTATCAATGAAATTATTTACACGCTCTTTTAATCCATTAAAATAACTTGTGACCAATGTACGGTATGAAGCGTGAACGGCTGTGAGGTCATCGCCAATGGCATATGAGAGATTGACTACTTCCTTTGGTACGGTAGCACAACCAAGGAGACATATCATGAAACCGGGAATGATGAATTTTGTCAAAGCCGCTTTATTCATAGGACACTCCAGTATTAATGAAAATGATGTTTACTGTTGTTCAGGTATTCCCTGTGGTATGAGTTGAGACATTTGGGAATCAATATTTTTATTTATCGTTGCGGTGTCTGTACCAGTTGCCAGCTGATTCTTAATTGACATCAATCCGGCTGCCAACTTGCTGCGTTCCTCTGTTTGTGAGGCTTCCAGCTCTGCTTTGACGGTTAATTGATTTGCTTCAATAATAGTTTGTGTATCACCTTTTACCAAAGATTCCACAGCGGCAATTAGACGTGTTAGAATGCGGTATACAACAGTCACGGAAAATCCACCTAGCAATGCCAGTGTCGGTTTTGTTAATTCTTTCAGAGGGCCGGTTTGATCAAGGGGGATAAGCATTGCCAGAATCACGCCGGATACAATGCCCAGTACAACACGGGTCCAGTATGAGGCATCGTAGATGGGGTCGTATATCCCGCGGACTACGAAACGGTTGACTTGAAAAAGAATGGAGAAAGTGGCACCGATGCCGGCGGCAAAGAAGATAAAGAGTTCGTCCAGCAGTAGGCCGACTCCCTGTCCCCCGGCCCAATTAATTTCACCTGTGACTTTAGGGCTCAGACTGAATCCTATCCATGCCACGAGGAAGATGCCGGTCATGAGAATGAGGGAGCGAATGATAGGGACGGGCCCCAGAAAACTCCACCAGCGTTTTTTTTGGGATTGCTCGAGAATTAAAAGAAGGGTGCGCGGCTTGGCCGGAGAGACCAGGCGGCTCAGGGCTGTATGTAGTGCTATTATGGAGGGGAAAGCTACTGTAGAGGCATCTACTGGTTTTTGGGTGTCTTTATTAGTTAGTTTGTTAAGTTTGCATGTATTGAGTAATGTAATAACGGTTTGAGGAATTACAAGGCCGGATCCAAAGGCATGGCGTGCCATGGCATTGCATTCACATAAAAGCTGATCAGCCAAGCTGTTGTTGGCGTTGATATTCATGAGGCCTCCCAAAAATGGGGGGAGAGATGAGACCTGTCTTCCCCAATGAAACAAGTTAATGTAATATAATTATTTTATAAAATATATTATTTGACTCCATTAATTACTGCACTGATACTGTTTGATAAGCTGCTGACGTTGAAAATCCAGTTTTAATAGTAATTGGAATAGTTCAATATATTCTTTTTTTTTCACAAAATCAATCAAAATATTCTATTATAAGAAGGTGTGGGTGGATAATCTCGTTTGAGCGCAGAGAAGATTCAGCTTCGCTGGGCATGTTTTGCTTAGCCAGGCTCCCTCCCACTAATTCTCCATACATTCGGTATCGGTATCGGTATCGTAATCGTAATCGTTTGTTGTTTTGTGGTTTATAAGCGAAAGAACCGATAGAAGCATTCGAGGAAAATAATCGTAAGAAATGCAACTTTTATTTGTTCTGATCGTAGAAATAATGTATCTTCTAAAATCAGAACATATTTTTTTAATTTGCTATTCTATAATCAGAAGAAATAAAGGGACTCTATATGACTACTAAAATACTATCTCGTGCAGAAGAACTTGTTCTGTTGGCTGTCTGGAAACTTGGTGACGGTGCCTACGGTGTCACTATTCGTAAACTTATTATTGAAAGAACTCAGCAGGAATGGTCAATAGGTGCTATCTATGTTCCTCTTGACCGTTTAACACAGTGGGGATTCCTTGACGCTATTGACGGTGCGCCTACAGCAGAACGGGGAGGAAGACGAAAACGGTATTTCAGACTTACAGCACAGGGCATTGCTGCCCTTGAAAGACTCAAGAAAGTTCAGGATGATATGTGGTCTGACCTGCCGGATCTGGCATTGAACCGGGGTGATTCATGATACAACAATCTGATATACACCCCCCGAAATGGGCTGAGCGTATCCTTCTTGCTGTACTCTCATCTAAAGACCGAGATATGCTGTTAGGTGATTTTGAGGAGTTTTATGAAGAGAAATGTGAGGCTCAAGGGAAGCGGTGTGCTGATTTATGGTACTGGAGGCAGGCATTTAAATCAATTCCCCATTTTATCTCAAATTATTTTTTCTGGAGGGTGCATATGTTTGGCAATCATGCAAAACTGGCTATGCGAAACATAAAAAAACATAAAGGATTCAGCTTTATAAATGTATGTGGTCTGGCAATGGGATTAGCCTGCTGCATGATCATGATGCTTTATGTAGCCCATGAGGGCAGCTATGATCAATATCATGAAGGTGCCGCTCGAATCTTTCGTATTCTTGAATATAGAAAAGTCCCTGTTGGTGAATTTGTGACAGCCAGAATAAGTACCCCGGTTGCTGATATTTTAAAATCAGAATATCCTGAAGTTGAAGTAGCAGCGCGGTTTATGCCTACATACCACGTTCAGGTAGAAAATGATATGTTTAAAGGGTTTGAAGACCAAGTATTCTATGTGGAGCCGGAGTGTCTTGATCTATTTTCAATCCAATTGATATCAGGCAATTTGGAGACCGTTTTACAGAATCCATCTGAAATACTCATCACAGAACGAATGGCAAAAAAATACTTTGGAAATATTCATGTTATAGGTGCGCAGCTCATCATTAAAGATCCAAGATTAGAAAGAATGGGAGTTGAAGTTAATAGTAATGTGTTCACTGTGGCTGGTATTCTTAAAAATCCACAGTCTAATACACATATAAAATATGAAATATTACTTCCGTTGATGCGTTTTAAGGAACATTGGTTATTTACTGAATGGCATGCAGGGCCGGTTTGTACTTATGTTCGGTTGGCACCTGGCACATCTAAAATTGTTTTTGACAATGAAATAAAAGAAATCGCATACCAGTTTGTTGGAAAAGATTTTAAAGCCTGGGGACAAACACGGGAGTACTACCTGCAACCATTGAAGGATGTTCATTTTGAGTCCCATTCAAGAGAGCTACCCATTAGGGGTAATCTTGAAGTGCTTGGAAATCGTAATTTTTTAGTAATTTATAGCATCATCGCTCTCTTGATTTTGGCCATTGGATGTATGAATTTCATTAATCTATCCAATGCCCGAGCAGTAACGCGAATCAAAGAGGTGGGTCTTAGAAAGGTTATTGGTGCCAGACGTTCTCAATTGATGAGTCAATTTTTGGGCGAGTCAATCATAATTACTTTTGTTGCATCAAGTGTATCAATACTGATTGCACAGGGCCTCCTGCCTCTATTTAATGAATTTGCCGGAACCACATTGAGTTTGCTTGGGCTGTTTCACCCTCAGGTTGCTTTGACATTTGCGCTATTGATAGTTGTCGTAGGTGGACTGTCTGGATTTTACCCTGCATTTGTACTCACGCGATTCTCGCCCGATCAAGTCCTCAGGGGAACTACAACCGGAACTCGCGGTGCATCCATGCTTAGGGTGCTGGTTATTGGACAGTTTGCCATCTCCATTTTTTTAGCAGTAGGTGCTACAGCAGTACACCAACAGCTAGGCTATCTCTCCAGTGGTGAACTTGGTTTTGATATGACGTATAAATATGTCATTCCGTACCGGATGAATGCCAAGGTCCGCAAACAGACCAAGCTGATCCAGAATGAATTTTTTAATGTGGATGGCGTCATGGGCGTCACAGCCTCATCCAGTGTCCCGGGGAGAGGACTCAGGCGGAATGCCCTTGCAAAGTCAGAGAGCAAGACTTCCGGAGGACCACTAATTAACTTCCTCTCCTGTGATGATCAGTTCTTCACAGATTATCAAATTCCCATAGTTGCCGGGCGCCTGTTCAATGAAGCCATGAATGATGAGAATAGGGCGTTCATCATCAATGAATCTGCAGTGAAAGTATTGGGATACAACTCAGCAGAAGAGGCTATTGGTGAGCGCTATCATGAAAGCTATTTCTCCAGGTGGAAGAGCATTGTAGGGGTGGTTAAAAACTTTTATTTTCAAGGGTTGGGACGAGAAATGGAGCCGATGTATATGGAGGTTTCATCTTCTCGCTTTGATATGTTAACCCTGACTTTGTCATCTGCTTCCCTGTCAACCGCACTCAAATCGATAGAAGAGAAGTGGGCTGCTTTATTTCCAGATATCCCATTTGCAGGTTTCTTCTTGAATGATGATTTTGGGCGTCTCTATCGAAAAGAGACGCAGATGGGCAAGCTCTTGCATATTTTAACCGCAATGGGTTTAATTTCTGCATCATTAGGACTCCTCGGTTTAACCTCATTTATAGTTCAACACCGGATGAAAGAGATTGGTATCCGAAAGACCTTAGGTGCTTCAATCCCTATTCTTATCACACTAATTGCACGCCGCTTCGTCTGGCTTGTTCTGGCTGCGAATGCATTAGCTTTACCAGTTTCCTATCTAATTGTTGGCAAGTGGTTAGAAAACTATGCAAATCGAACTACTTTAGATTGGCAATTATTCGCCATACCAGGTATTTCTGCCCTGTGCCTGGCCATTATTCCTGTTGCGGTGCGCGCCTATCTGGCTGCCAGAGTCAATCCCGTTGAGACATTAAGGTATGAATAGTTAAAAATCGTTTTTGTACTGGAATGAACAACAACAATCAAAGGAAAAACACCATGATAGATATGAAAAGATATAGCAGAATTCACGCTTTATTGCTGTTTGTAATATTTAACAGTGCAGTCTGGGCCAATGAGATTCATCAAGCAGCCCGGGCTGGTAACTTGCAAAAAGTTACAGCAATATTAGCTCAGGATATGTCTCAGCTCAATCAATTGGATAATAAAGGGAATGCACCCATTCATAGTGCTGTCTCTAAAGGGAGAAGCAACATTATCAATTACCTGGTTCAAAAAGGGGCTAGGCTGGACATAAAAAATAAAAATGGGCTGACACCGTTGTATCAGGCTCTTGATTTGAGCCGGAATAATGTTGCTAAATTGCTTATTGAACATGGAGCTGACACTGCTGTTCGTGGGTATAGAAGGCGTACGCTTCTTCATGCATGTGCACGTAGTGGAAATACAGTCATTGCACGTCTGTTACTTAATAAAGGAGCGGATGTCAATGTTAAAGACAGCCGTCAGACAACACCTCTGGACTTGGCTGTAGAATCAGGAAAAGCTGAAGTGGGCCGTATACTCCTGTCAAATGGTGGCCAATTGAATAGTTTTGATGTCAAGACCAATGCCATGGAGCAGATACTAAACAGGGCTGTTACAAGTGGACAAAATGAAGTTATTGATTTACTCAATGAAGCTGGCGTTAACTTGAATATTCAAACCCAATCCGGCCATGGATACATCCATAAGGCAGCTGCCGGGGGCCGCCTGGATATGATTAAGTCTATGGTGACACATGGGCTGGATATCAATGTGGTCTGTGAAAATGGAAAAACGCCTCTCGATTATGCCATGTTATATGGCCACCGTGATGTCAGTCAATATCTCCAACAGAATGGGGGACGCGCTCAGGGGGCAATTCCTGAAATGCCAACATTATCGTCTGTTATCCCATCTGGTACGGCCCATATTTGGTATCTGGGACACAGTGCGTGGGCCATTAGAACGAAACAACATTTACTGATTTTTGATTATACTAATCGGGGCGAGAAGCCCGTTCATGCCAATTTAATCAACGGGTATATCCAACCCGAAGAATTAAAAAATTTGAATGTATGTGTATTTGTGAGCCACTCACATGGAGATCACTATGATTCTAAAATTTTTAATTGGAGCAGTCAAATTTCAAATATTCAATACATTTTAGGGTTTAATCCCAGGCGTGTAAGCAGTGAAAAATATGTCTATCTGGCCCCAAGGTCTGACAAATTGATTAATGATATGCATATCCAAACCATTCGCTCAACAGATGCTGGAGTTGGTTTTGTAGTAACGGTTGATGGAATTACCCTGTATCATGCAGGAGATCACGCCAATAAATCGAAGACTCAAAACAATGCCTATCACCAGGAGATCGATTATATTGCCTCCATGAATAAACAAATCGATGTAGCCTTTTTATTGGCTGGTGGTGGCTGTGGTGGAGGATATAGTGATGAAGTGCTTCAAGGGACTTACTATACCTTAAGAAAGCTGAGTCCTAATGCTGTCTTTCCTATGCATTCCGGTGCCAATGAGCATGTTTATCAGAATGTCAAGACCGAAGCTGCGGGTATTGGTTTGGACCAATGCATTGTGGCTGCGTCGTTTAAAGGCGATCATTTTATCTATTGTGATAAGCGCGCTTATTTAGCCAATGCATTAAAATAGTTAAAAGATCAAAAAATGAAGAAAAAAATACAGTTAATATAATGTATGACTCAAGTATTAGTCAAACACTTTCCTAAAAATGTGAGCTTACAGACTGGAATATTGATGCAATCCTGGATACAGTTTTGAAAAATCAGGTCACGATGCCTGGAGTGCAACATTTAGCAGTATCCATATTATAAATGGATGTTAACATTTACTAATCGTAGCGGAGAAGTCAATCAGGAATAATAATATGAAAATAGTAAAAATATGCATCGTATTTATGTTGTGTTTGTCTTGCAATGGTCAGCAAAAATTGAATAATAATGATTGTTCATCTATATCAAATGATTCAACAGAAACAATTGATATAGATACAAATCCGTTAGATCGAGTTAGTAAAATCGATGAGTTCATTTCAAAAGCTTATGAATACAAAATATTAAATGGCGTAATTCAAATAGTCGAAAAAGATGTAGTAATCTATAGCAAAGCTATTGGACTTGCGAATATGGAATGGAATGTCCCTCATAGAATGGATTCTAAGTTTAAGCTTGCATCAGTATCAAAACAATTTACCTGTATGTTGATTCTACAGCTTGTAGATGAAGGAAAAATAAATCTTGACGGAAAGATAACTGATTACTTACCTGATTATCCGGCAAAGCAAGGATCTAAAATAAGCATTCGAAATTTAATGAATCACACCTCAGGTATTCCTAACTTCTCAACCCTTGAAAACTGGTACAGCGAACTGTGGGTTAAAGAATATTCTAATAGAGAATTCCTTGAACTCTTTAAAAATCTTGACCTTGAGTTTGAACCGGGTTCTCGTTTCAATTATAGCAATTCGGGGTATCGAATATTGGCAACAATTATTGAAAAAGTATATGCTAACCCTTTTGCAAAGGTAATGAATGAAAAGATTTTTGAGCCTCTAAATATGACAAATTCTGGATGCATTGATATTAATACAATTGTGCCACAAATGGCTTCTCCATATGAATATTGGAACTTCAGGTTCACCCGCTCAGATTATAGTAGCCCAACCACTGTATTAGGTGCCGGTTCGGTTTATTCAACGGTAAATGATTTATGGAAATGGCACAAAGCTTTAATAAATAGCACACTTATCTCAAAAAAAATGACAAATGAAATGATGAGTATGCAAATCAAAATACGTAATGAATTTGGATATGGTTTTGGATTATTTGTTGGGAATGTGACTATCAACGGAAGAAGACATGATTACATTGGTCATACAGGGGCATATCCAGGCTTTAATAGTCTTTATGCCTGGTTTCCTCAGAGCGAACGTTTCATTTTAGTGCTGAATAATACTGGACACACCAGATTAAATTTTATTCGTAATGAAATAATGAAAATCCTCGAAGGAGGTGATTATCATATTCTGCCATAGTTATCTGTTTTGATGTCTGATGCCGATTCGAATACCGAAATAGAGAAATTGATTTCAAGATACAAAATCAACCCCGAAGAGTTTGAGTGTAAGAATGGGTAACTCAGCCGCTTAGGGTATAAACTTATATTAGAACATAAAACGGAAGCTGGGCTTCTTGTATTGGAATTTAATTGTAAGACTTTTCCAAAATCATCTTCTGCACATCACCAATTAGGCTGGGCTTACAGAGAATTGGGTCAATTTGAGAAAGCGAAAAAGGAACTAAAACGATCTCTTGAATAAGATCCGGAAAACGAGAAAACAAGTACAATTCTGAATGAAATTGAACGACAATAATAATAGAGACAAAAAATATTACTATGCGAACACTCAGTTTTAATAAAATAATACTTAACTCAAAATAATTAGTGGCTGGAGAATCCAATGAAAATTAAAGCAGCTTTTATAGCCTTAATAATTGCCTTTATGTTCAGCTATGCTTGTTCACAAAACCAATCTGGACATACAGAAGGGGAAATAGTCAAAAAATTAACAACAGAGGAAAAAGATACAGTTGATTTAGTATTTAATCGTAATGGAAAAGTTAATCAGAAATCAATAGGTTCAAATTCAATTTTCATTCCTAAAGGAAATTCTATTTCAATTGATGGAGTTATTGATGATGAAGAATGGAGTAGTTCAAGTAAATACAAGCTTTATGGAGGTGATTCTCTTTTTTTTATGAATTATGAAGATACATTATTCATTGCCATACGTGGTAAATCAGGCGGATTTTCTTCATAAGGATTCTCAAATAAAGGAAAAATTAAAATACTGCATTCTTCAACAGGTTTAATTACTGCTGAATATGCAAAAAGAAACAAAAGTTGGCGGTTAGTTTATGATTTTAAGGGACCTAGAAAAAAATTAGGAAATAAATACCCCAGAAACAGTGAATGATTGGGAGATGAATACAGAAAATCGCAAATAGAGCAATTTGGGTGGTATGCAAATTTAATTGAAATGGGAAATCATTCTGAAGCAGAATTTGAAATTCCAATTTCTTCACTTCCCAAAGGGGATTTGTTTTTTTCAGTTGTATTTTACCAAATAAAATCTAATATAAAAAAAGTAAAGGTTCCTAAAAATCTATCTGATTCAATGCTAAATCAAGAGCTTATTTCAGGTAGTGCAAGAGATAATTTGAATTTTATGGTTGAAACTTGGTTTCAATTATCAATAATGTCTAAGCATTAAATTATATACAAGAAAAAAAAGGATGAAAAATTTAAAAATAAAAGAGAATATAAAATTTTTCTGGATATGATAAAAAATGGTTCTACTAATATTTCGATAGTTTTTTTCCAACGTACAGCCAGTGAGCAATATACCCGATTACCTGTTCCCTTAAAAGCTGGTTCTATAAATCGCTGGCTTGTGCATGGAAGGAATGTTTCAAAACTTAACTTTACTCCTGAAAAATGGATTACATTAAATTATGAATAAAAAGGTTATGCTTATGAAAATACTGAAATTTAACAGTTTTGTTGTAATTTTATTTTTTGTGTGTATTTCTTGTCAAGAATCTTATTCACAGCATAGAACGCTTTATGATGAACTAAAATCACTATCAGGTGTTTATGTGAAAAAAATTGAAACCTTAAAAGGATTTAATGAATCGTATGAATTAGCAATTGTACAACCTATTGACCATAAAAATCTCACAGGCCCAAAATTTACTCAAAAAGTTTTTTTATCACATGCCGGTTTCAATAAACCAATAGTTTTTGAAACACATGGATATGATGTTCCTTGGCATAAAAAACGAGAACTCAGCAACTTGCTAAATGCAAACCAAATTATTGTAGAGCACAGATATTTCGGACATTCAAAACCAAAACCCCTTGAATGGAAACATCTAACTACTTGGCAAGCAGCTTCAGATCATCATAGGATTATTGAATTACTTAAAACAATTTATAACAGAAAATGGGTTTCAACAGGGAAAAGCAAAGGGGGAATGGCCGCTTTGTTTCATAAATATTACTACCCTGCTGATGTGCAGGCAAGTGTAGTGTATGTTGCTCCAATCATAATTGGCTTGAAAGACAATCGAATTCCAGAACACATAAATGTTTTATGTGGTGAGACGACAAAAGAACGAATGATGGGTTTCCAAATTAATTGCTTAAAAAATAGAGAAGCTATATTAAAAATTGCTTCAAGTGCAAATTTTTCTACCAAGCGATTAAAGTACAATGAAACACTTTTTTATCAACAAGCTATCGAACTTGGTTTTTATGGATATAATTCTGAACATTTAACTCCATTTTTAGAAAAGGTTACAGAAATAAACCCAAGTGTTTTTGCGCCCAAATCTGCAAATGAGTTAGTTTTTGATGCTAAATTAATGCCCAAAATACTTGAATTTCTTCAAACTAAAGCTAACAATATAATTTATCTATATGGTGAAAATGATATTTGGACAGCAGGGAAAGTTAATCCTAAAGAATCAATTAATTCGATTCAAATCATTGCTAAAGGTCTGGGCCATAAGTTTAAAATTAAAGATTTGTCAAAAGAAAATATGAATATTGCTGAAAATTCATTGATAAAGTGGCTAGGTATTAATATGCCAACAGATCAATACAGCCGAGTAGACTAAATTTTTATCAGGGAAAACATAAATAATTTTTAATTTTTAAACAATCAGTAGAAGTTTACCTTGAACTTGAATAATCTGGAAAAAGATTTTACTATTAATATGACAGAGTTATAATTACGTCATCATCTGTGATCTATTCCCCATATATTTTATCCTTATCATCGATTAATAATCTGGCATGAAAATTGAAAGATATTTATTGATATAATCAATTTTTCTCTTCAAAGTTACGCATATTTGACAGGATTAAGTATGCCATATCTTTTTTTTAATAATATACATACATAATGCAATATATACGATGTCTCAATTGTTATTGGGGTGTTTATAGAAGTCTTTGTTTTTATTGAAATTACGCTATTATTGGAATGAGTGGTAATTTGCAGGAATGCTTATATATGTATTATCGTCATATATTTGTATTTATATGTCATTGATAAGGGCGATTTCTAATGATTTGTAAATTTTTTATAATAGTGTACAGAATACCCTCGAATTCAAGTTGAATTTATAGTATTTTTGAAATTAAAATAATATTAGAAGCGTTCAAACTGAAACTGAAATGGCATCTGATTACTGATTGATTTTACACATGAGCGAAGGAAGTTGTAATGCCAAGATTAAATAATAGTGAGAGTAAAAAATTTCTCTCTCTTAGTTCTTTCTGTCCTGAGGGCTTCCATGAGTTCTCTGAAGACGGCCTTCAATCTCCCTGTGAAGAACTTGCGCTTTTTGTAGATACAGTAGATGAAGGTCTGGAAATTTTTAAATATAATGCTCATGTGAAATGTGGGCTTATTATTATGCGTGGAGATGTATTCTCTCAAGTCCCTGGCAGTCCCGGCTTTTATCAACTTACAATTACTGAAGACATGCTTCCCGGCTTATATAATACAGCATTCTGCATTTTGGATATCATTGCAGCAGAGCATAAATATCATCAAGAAAGCAGCATAGAAAAACACGTTGAATATAATTCTCCTGAACTTAACAAAGAGCTGGAACAGCTTAAACAAGATTTACAGGCAAGTGAAGCCAGGTTACGTTTAATTACAGAGAATACAAGAGATTTAGTCGGCATCACAACATTTGACATGAAAGTGAAAATTATTTATGCGAGTCCTTCCTATGAAAAGATTTTGGGGTACTCTCCTGAGGAGTTGATTGGCAGGTCTGCTATAGATTTGATTCATCCCGAAGATAAAAAAAGATTATTGCCCCTGCTGCATAAATATATATCAGCTAAGATACAACAGCTTGTTACAGGTGAAAATGAAGAGATATTTGAAAAAATTGAGTATCGTTTGCCTGTAAAATCAGGGGGCTGGTGTCATGTAGAGGCATTTGCAACTCCTATCGGGAAGAAAATTGTTTTTACTCAAAGGAATATTACCGAACGGAAGAAGATTGAAGCAGAATTAAAAGAGAGTGAGCTTAGATACAGAACATTCTTTGAGAATTCCTATAATGCAATATTAATCATTAAAAATGAACGCTTTGTCAAGTGTAATGCGGCTGCTGTCGCAATGCTCGGCTATGATGATAAGGATGAATTGTTTAATGTTCATCCCTCAAAACTTTCTCCGGAATATCAAGCTGACGGCAGACAATCTCTGGAAAAATCACGAGAGATGATGAGAATTGCCAGAGAAAGGGGATGCCATCGTTTCATCTGGAATCATGTACGTAGGAATGGAGAAGTATTTCCTGTTGATGTTGCACTCACTGCAATTATTGAAAAAGGTGAGGTTTTATTGCATACAATATGGCGGGATATTTCTGAACAGGTACATATAGAGCAGGCATTACGTGCAAGTGAGGAACAGCTCAGGAGTATTTCCAATAACCTGCCGAATGCTGTTATTTATCAGGTTGTCAGTAGCCCTGATGAACACAGAAAGTTCAGATATATTAGCGAAAATATAAAAGAACTTAACAATATTTCTGCTGATCAAGTAATAAACAATCCACTGCTTCTTTATAAGCAGGTGCGTGAAGATTATCAGGAGAAATTGCATATAGTAGAGGAGCTGGCAAATAAAGAACTAAAACCATTTGTATTTGAGGCACCTTTTATTATTCCGGGCGGATTGGAAAAATGGTTTATTATTTCAGCTACTCCACAGAAGGTTGATGATGGTAAAATACTCTGGAATGGTGTAATTACAGATATCACTAAAAGAAAGAAGTTGGAGACCAGAGAGAAAGATCTTGCAAAAATTAGCAGAGAGATAATCTACAAAACTGATCTTGAAAGAATGTTAAGAAATGTTCTTAAGGTTATGTTGGATATTTTTGAATGTGACAGAGCCTGGCTGCTGTACCCTGCCGATCCGGAGGCTGCTGAATATGAAGTTGCTGTAACGCGTACAAGGGCAGAGTGGAAAATTTCTGAAGGATTGACACTTCCTGTTGATGTTGAAGCAGCAGAGATATTAAGAATTGCACTGGATAATAAAAATCCAACGGCTTTCTTTGCCACACGAAATCCAAAGATTTCGCGGCAGCTGCTTGAGGAATTTTCTGTTAAATCTCAGCTTGTTATGCCCTTGATTCCAAAAATAAATAAAGCGTGGCTGCTTGGAATTCATTACTGTGCGCAAGAGAAAATCTGGACAGATGATGAGATAAGATTGTTTCATGAGATTGGCAGTCGTATAACCGAAAGCCTGAATATATTATTATTTTCAAAAGAATTAGAGAAGTCAAAAAATTATATTGCCAATATTATTGATTCAATGCCTTCAGTGCTTATTGGTGTAGATATAGCTGGTTGTGTAACTCAATGGAATATAGAAGCTGAACATGCTACGGGGGTTTCTTTCAAGGATGCTGTGGGAGAGCGGTTGAATGAAGTCATGCCTTACTTGTCAAGAGAAATGAATAAAATAGAGAAAGCTATTATTGAACAGCATAAGCAAGTAGATCTGAAACAGGCCAGACATGTAAATGGTATGCTTCGTTATGAAAATATTACTATCTATCCACTTACTGCCAACGGGGTTGAAGGAGCTGTCATAAGGATTGATGATGTTACTGATAAGGTTCATTTGGAAGAGATGATGATCCAATCGGAAAAGATGCTATCTGTTGGAGGCCTTGCAGCTGGCATGGCTCATGAGATAAATAATCCTTTGGCAGGCATAATGCAAACTGCAAGTGTCATGGCAAATCGTCTCGGTAAGCAAATTAGTAGTTCTGTTAACAGGAAAAAGGCTGAAGATGCAGGTACTACAATAGAAGCTATTATCAAATACATGGAAGCATGTGATATACCGTCTATGCTGGAAACTATAAATAAATCCGGTCGACGAGTTGCAGATATTGTAGATAACATGCTGAGTTTCGCCCGGAAAAGTAATGCTGGCAAATCATCTTACATTATTTCAGAGCTTATTGAGAAGACTATTGTACTTGCAGTGACAGACTATGATATGAAAAGAAATTATGATTTTAAAATGATAAAAATTATCAGAGAATATGAAGGGAATTTACCACTTGTGCCATGTGAAGGTGGCAAGATTCAACAAGTGCTGCTAAATATCCTGCGTAATGGTGCTCAGGCCATGCAGGAAAAGAAAGAAAGACATGAAGATGCCGGCACTTGGGAGCCATGTTTTATTATTAGGTTGGCTCATGAAATGGAAGAACATATGTTACGTATTGAAATAGAGGATAATGGTTCCGGAATGGACAAAGAGACCTGCAAGCGTGCTTTTGAACCCTTTTTCACAACTAAAGCTGTTGGAGTGGGAACAGGACTGGGGCTATCGGTTTCATATTTTATAATTACTGAAAATCATAATGGTATGTTGAGTGTAGAATCTACACCCGGGAAGGGTGCTAAATTTATTATAAGACTACCGATCGGAAACAATTGACAATGAACAATGAAAAAGTGAAAAGATCGCGCATTATATTGCGCATTGCCTATGAATGGATATTAAGTATGTAGTTTGCCTGGTTATTGTAATGAGAATAGTGATTTTTACGAATCATTGAGGTGGAATATGGTAGTAGTGAAATATTATCAACTGTTTTTGATGTTTTTATGTCTTGGAATCAACATGGCTGTTGATGGCATAGCACAAACCAGTAATAATTTTCAGTTACATCATAATAAACGGAATTATTTTGAACAGATTTCTATTGAGCAGGGTCTGCCACATGCATGGGTAAGCTGTATTTTACAGGATAAAAGTGGTTTTATGTGGTTTGGAACTCAGGATGGACTTGCCAAATATGACGGCTATCAATTTACCGTCTATCGTTATAAGCAGGAAGATGATTACAGCATAAGTCACAACATAATTTATTGTATTTATGAAGATTCCAATGGTTTTTTGTGGCTGACTGCTCGTGGAGGAGGACTCAATAAGTTTGATCCCAAGGCCGAGACATTTATTCATTACAGGTATCAGGCTGATAATCCACATAGCCTTAGTTATGATGATGTATATTCTATTTTTGAGGATTCTAAAGGGAGTTTCTGGATTGGTACTAATGGTGGTGGACTGAATAAATTTGATCCGCTTACTGAAAAATTTACACGCTATCAATATCAGGCGGATAATTCAAGCACTATTAGTAATAACAAAGTTAAGATTATTTATGAAGATAGTAAGAATAATTTATGGATTGGGACAGATGGAGGTGGGTTATGCAAGTTTGACAGAGACACAGAAACATTCATGCATTACAAACATCAGGCAAATAGCCAACATTCCATTAGTGATAATTCTGTAATGATAATATATGAAGATGTTTATAATAACCTGTGGATTGGAACAAAACGTGGCGGGCTTAATAAATTTGATCCGGAGACAGGAATATTTACTCTTTATCAACACAAAATTAATAATATTGAGAGTTTTAATAGTAATTTTATAACATCCATTATTGAAGATGATAGAAACTGTTTATGGATTGGAACTTACGGAGGCGGAATATTTAAATTTGATCCGATCAAAGAAATATTTTCGCATTATCAGAATGAGGCAGATAATATAAATAGTCTTGCTAGTAATTTTATCTACGCACTTTATAGAGATGCAGGGGGTAACATTTGGGTTGGAACTCAAGGAGGAGGTGTAAATAAATTTGATCCGTATATGGAAGCATTTGCCCACTATCGTAAAGAGTTTAATAATCCAAACAGTCTTATAAATAACCAGGTCTGGTCATTTTTTGAAGATTCAGGTAATAATATATGGATAGGGACAGATGGTGGGCTCAATAGATTTGATAGTATAACAGGAAACTTCATCGAATATGTACATGAACCTGAAAATTCAAACAGTCTTTCGAATAGTGTTATCAATTCAATTTATGAAGATTCCAATAGAGATTTCTGGATAGGAACCTGGTTTGGCGGGCTAAATAAATTTGACTTAAAGACAGAGACTTTTACTAACTATTTTAAATCTGCGGATTCTTCAAATAGATGCAGTCCCCAAATAGTTACACGAATTTTGGAAGGGGTTGAGGGGAACTTGTGGATTGGGAGTTATGGTGAAGGGCTTTATGGATTTGATAAAGAAACGGAAACTTTTTTTCATTTTCAACATCAGCCCGATGATCCACTTTCCCTAAATAATAATTTTATAAATACTATGATTAAAAATACCAATGGAGGATTATGGATTGGGACCTTAAATGGACTAAGTAAATTTGATCCCAAAGCAGGAACTTTTAAAAATTATCAATATCAGGCTGATACATTGAACAGTCTCAGTCATAAGATAGTTATTTCGCTTTTTAGAGACGCCGACAGCACACTGTGGATAGGTACAGATGGAGGCGGGCTTAACAAATTTAATTTGAAGACAGAAACTTTTATTCATTACAAGGAAAAAGATGGTTTACCCAATAATTCCATTTTGGGAATCCTTAAAGATGATAGTCAAAATTTATGGTTAAGTACTAATAAAGGAATAAGTAAATTTAATCCTCAATCTGAAACCTTTCATAATTATAACAAAGATGATGGGCTGCAAAGCGACGGATTCAATATTGGTGCATACTTCAAAGACAGTGTCGGAAGAATGTATTTTGGTGGTATTAACGGATATAATGTTTTTTATCCTGACAGTGTAAAGGAAAATACTTACATAGCGCCTGTTGTTATTACTGATTTTTTATTGTTTAATAAATCCATCGGCGTTAGACGTCCGGGAATTAAGTCTGATCAGTTTCAATTAGACCAGCATATTAATTTCACCAGGCAAATTACTTTAAATTATACGGATTATATATTTGCATTGGAATTTTCAGCTTTAAGCTACAGACAGCCTGAGAAGAATCAATATAAATATAAATTAGAAGGTTTTGATAAAGACTGGATTGAAACAGATTACATGCATCGCAGGGCTACTTATACAAATTTATCATACGGTAAATATGAATTTAAAGTTATGGCCTCTAATGATGATGGTTATTGGAGTGAAGATGAAACGTCTGTAATAATACGAATCTTACCGCCGTTCTGGAAGACATTGTGGTTCCGTTTAATGATGGTTTTGTTAATGTTGGGTGTAATAATTACAGTTCACAAAATGCGTACAAATTATATATTGAAAAGAAATAAAGAGCTTGAAAAGCATAACCTTGAGTTAGAACAAGCTGAAGATGAAATGCGGCACTTGCGTAATATGCTTTCCAATATTATCAATTCTATGCCATCTGCACTCATTGGAGTTGATGTTGAAGGCCGAGTGATACAGTGGAACAACAGAGCGGAAAAAGTAACCCATATCAATGCTGAACAAGCAAAAGGCCAAATGGTTTATAAAGTTTTCCCACAGTGTAGATTAGAAATGAATAAAATTAAACAAGCTATAAAGAACAGAAGAATTGAGCAGGCATTTAAAGTTAAGCAGCCACTTGCTGGCGAAATGTCATATTGTGATATTACGGTTTTTCCACTTATTGCCAATGGTGTTAAAGGTGCAGTTATCAGAGTGGATGATGTGACAGAACGAGTACGTCTGGAAGAGATGATGATTCAATCGGAAAAGATGATGTCTGTTGGCGGCCTGGCAGCAGGAATGGCCCATGAGATAAATAATCCTCTGGCAGGCATAATTCAGACTATGCAGGTTATGCAAAATAGAGTTTCTGCTGATCTTCCAAAGAACCTGACTGTGGCAGATGAATGCGGTATATCATTTGACAAGTTAGTAGAATATCATAAAGAACGCGGATTAATTGAGATGATGAAGACAGTAATGGAATCAGCGCGTCATGCTGCTACTATTGTGGATAACATGCTCTCGTTCAGCCGTAAAAGTGAATCAAAATTTGTGCCTGCCGATATCAAAGATCTTGTGGATAAAACAATAGAGTTATGTTCCAGTGACTATGATATGAGGAAGAACTATGATTTTAAAAATCTGGAAATTATAAGAGAGTATGAACGCAATCTGCCATGGATTTCCTGTGAGGCCAGTAAAATACAGCAGGTCATTCTTAATCTATTAAAGAATGGTGCTCAGGCAATGCAGAAGGAAAATGAAAAATTGAAAATTGAAAATGGAGAAATAAAGAAATCCTGTTTCATACTGAGGCTGGCTGAGGATGAGCAGAAAAATATGATGAGAATTGAGATTGAAGACAATGGCCCGGGTATGGATGAAGCAACGCGGCGTCGTATCTTTGAACCTTTCTTCACTACCAAGGCAGAAGGTTCGGGTACAGGTCTGGGTCTTTCGGTGTCATATTTTATCATTACCGAGAATCATGGAGGTAGAATGTGGGTGGAATCTATTCCCGGTAAAGGAGCAAAATTCATTATTACGTTGCCGGTTCTTCGATCAAATGATATTTGATTTACAAAACATCAGGTTTGAGGTGTAAGGTGAAGTTGTTTAAATACTATACACAATTATTACTGTATTTAAGTTTTATTGGCTTTCTTTCAGTTAACAGTAATGCCAGAACTCAAAATTCAACCTCATTGGATATAAATAAAGAAAGTCGTTTTGTACGAATCTCTCTTGAGCAGGGGTTGTCGCAAGTAAGTGTTTATTGCATAATGCAGGACACTCGAGGTTTTATGTGGTTTGGTACGGAAGAGGGTTTGAATAAGTATGATGGATATGATTTTACTATCTATCGCCATGATCCTGATGATATTAACAGTCTCACCAGTAATTATCTTCTTTCACTTTTTGAAGATAGTGAAGGCTATCTTTGGATTGGAACCAGAGGTGGATTAAATAGATTTGACAGTAAGGCTGAAAAATTCACTCGCTTCCAATATGAAGCGCAAAATCCCAATTCTCTCAGTAATAACTTTGTCCGATCGATTAATGAAGATGATGGTGGGAACCTGTGGATTGGAACTTATGGTGGCATAAACAAACTTGATATACAGGAAAGAAATTTTATTCATTTTCAGCATCAGGCTAATCGTCCACATTCTCTCAGTAATAACTATGTAAGGGCAATATATGAAGATACCGGAGATATCGTATGGGTCGGTACTTTCAGGGGACTGAATAAATATGATAGAAAAAAAGACACATTCACTCACTACCAACATTTGGCAGATAATTCCCACAGCATTAGTGATAATACAGTTCGTTCGCTTTTAGTAGATTCACGAGACTGTCTGTGGATTGGAACCAGGAATGGTTTGGATAAATTTGACAAAAATAATAATAAATTTACTCATTACTATCACCAGGTAGATAATCCAGCTTCCCTCAGTAACAGTGATGTACGGACAATATATGAAGATTCGCGGGGTAGCTTATGGATCGGGACTTATCGCGGTTTAAATAAATTAGATGATAAAAAGGAAACATTTACACGATACTTGTATGACAAAGATGATCAATGTTCCATAAGCAATGATTTTGTCTGGGCGATTCATGAAGATGCAGAAGGCAGCTTGTGGATTGGAACATCCGGAGGACTAAATGAATTCGACAGAGAAGAAGAGCGATTCACAAGTTATCACCATCAGGTGGGCAATCCACGTTCACTCAGTAATGATTTTGTCCGCTCAATTTACGATGATGCCCGGGGTAATCTTTGGATTGGAACCAGGGGTGGAATTAATAAATTTGATAGAAAAGAAAAAATATTTACAGTTTACAGGGAAAAAGACGGTCTGCCCAATGATGTGATTTACGGTATACTGGGTGATGATCAGAACAATCTGTGGCTAAGTACAAATAAAGGGATCTCTAAATTTAATCCCCAAACGAAAGTTTTTAATAATTATGATGTAAAAGCCGGACTACAAAGTAATGAATTCAATGCCGGAGCGTTTCACCGTGGACTAAGTGGTAGGATGTATTTTGGAGGTATAAAGGGTTATAATGAATTCTTTCCGGATAGTATCAAAAGCAATACTACTATCCCTAATGTAGTCATCACAGATTTTTTACTTTTTAACAAATCAGTTTCTGTCAGCGATACATCTGTATTAAAACAGAACATAAGTTACACTAAAACAATTATTTTGAATTACACTGATTTTATTTTTGCCTTTGAATTTTCATCTCTGAGTTACAGTCAGTCTGAAAAAAATCAATTTGCATATAAATTAGAAGGCTTTAATGAAAACTGGATTGATACGGATTATAAGCATCGCAGAGCTACATATACCGATCTATCACCAGGTGAATATGTCTTCCGTGTAAAAGCATCTAATAATGATGCTTATTGGAATGAAAAAGAAACGAGTATCAAAGTAATCATTTTGCCTCCACCCTGGAGAACATGGTGGGCGTATACTTTGTATGCTATACTCATTATGAGTTTGATTATTTGGTTCATCCAATTTGAACGTAATAAAGCCAGATACAAACAAATTGAACTGAAACGACTTCAGGCCATCTTTGACAATACAACTTCAGTTATGGTTATGAAAGACATGGAAAATCGTTTCATCATGGTGAACAGGCGTTTTGAGGAACTTCATAATATCAATAGAGATGAAGCTATCGGCAAGACACTTTATGATATTTTTCCGTCTGAGTTGGCTGCTTCTTTTGTTGCTAATGATAAGGAAGTGCTTAAAAAGAACAGAGCTATTGAATTTGAAGACCAGATAATGTTTGAAGATGGTCTGCACACCTATATCTCAGTTAGATTCCCTCTATGTGATACAGATCAAAAACCTTATGCCCTATGTGGCATTTTTACAGACATTACCCTTCGTAAGCAGGCAGAAGAGATGATGATTCAATCTG
>JAGLOF010000028.1 GCA_023139105.1 bacterium | reverse complement strand
TGGCGCGATCATGCATGGGTTATACAATTAATTTGACTCCTTATCAAAACTTGGAGGCAATTCATATATGTCCAGTATCCTGTGTGCTTCTTTAATATAGTGTATATCAAGGAGGGTCCCATTTCGCTTGGCTATTTCTGTACTATCATAGTACTCTTCTACCCATCTATAAATACTCGTATGTTTATTATTAATTGCCCCATTTTTTGTTTCGTCATATATCTCAGGAGCTCCAATTTTTAATGCTGCTAAAAAAACAAAATTTTTAGCAAGCCTGTTAGCTTTATTTATGTTACAACTACTTAATGCTATCGAAATTAAAGTTACAATTCTCTCAATTGATCGTTGATTTAAATTCAGAATATTTGAATTAGAAAGCTCAGCTAGAGAATCACAAATCAAAGATTTGGACATAATAGTTTCTTCAAAACCATATGCATCAAGAACATCATTAATATACTCTTTGATTCTTTCTTGTCTATCTTCATCACTTATTCCACCCATCCCCGGAAGTTGTGTCTCCACATGAACGAATTTCTGGAGATATTGAATGCCATCGTCTCCACTTACACCATAAACACTACTGATAGTTTGGACTAACTGTCCTCGATTTATGGCTAGAACAAAATTCACATTTTCAATCTCAAATAAGTGTTTTATTTTCTCGATCACTTCAACAGCAAAATCAGGCCGGCATCTATCTAACTCATCAACAAAAAAAACAATCTTTCTATTCTTTTTCTTTGATGTGATTATCTCTTTTAATGCCTCTTGATATTGATTAACAGACTCCATTGATTTAATATATGAATCAAATTGTTCATCCATATCAAATTCTAAGGTTCCGAAAATTAGCCGTCTGAACCATTTTTCAATAAAGTTAACACCTTGCTTATTAACGATTCCTCCCGTGAGTGAACTAAGCGCAAAACCTGTACCCATTTTAACTAAATCTACTGCGACCTTTTTTGCTGTTTTTTTCAAATATTCTAATTGTTTCTTTTGTTCTAAACTTCCAGATTCAGATTCAATTTTTTCTTTAAGAGCATTCTGAATTAGTGATGCAATTGATAAAAATGCATCACCGGCGAAATCATTTTTAAAAGCATCGTAATAAATAGGTATAAAATTTTCATCTTTTTTTAAATCTATCTCCCATAATTTGATAAAAGTTGTTTTACCATCCCCCCATTTTGAATTTATTGTAATTACAAGGCCGTCATCGGAATTAAAAAACAAATTTCTTAGATTCTGTGCAAATAACTTTCTTTGAAAATAATCATTTGCAAAAGGATTATTCTCATCTATATTTCTTTGATAAAAAGGCTTAATTACTGTTCTCATAATTCCTCTCGTATAACGATGTTTCATTGGTTTTGCGCCAAGAGTTCCTGTCCGACAAAACGATTTTAGACAAACCACTCCAAATTGAAAATTAATGGAACGCGTTAAAAATCCAATGCATTAATTTGTTAGGCACTTCTTAATTGAATTGAAGATAATATTCTTCAAAATACCTAGACATTTTTTATAATCGTAAATATTAAGGTCATTACAGATAATACAAAGATTACAATGGTTATAAGTTCAAATTTTTTTATTGGGCTTGTTGATAACACAATTTCTTTACAGATATCAACGGTTTTTATAAATTGTTCATTAGCTTCATTAGGGGATTGAGTTGATATATTACGAGCCTGATTATAGCTATATAAAGCATTCCTATACTCATTTATTAGCTTTTTTCTAGAACTAAAACGATTTGATTGTATAATAATTTTTTCTGTATTCGCTAGCATTGATCCAGCAACAAATTCACATGAGTCTGTTGATAATTTATTAATATGGTGAATAGCATATTTAATGTCATTATCCATTTTCAATTTATCAGGATTATCATAAGCCCTTTGTAAAGAATTCATAAGGTGTCTTAATATGTTGCTTGTATTTGAGAAATATTTAATATTATATGCACTAATTCCTGCCTTAGTCTCTATATTGTGTATAGATTCCATAGCTTTTTGATATGTGTTCGGGATATCCTTAAATGCAATAATACCGCTTATTGATGATATTTCTTGTAATTTATTGAGATGAGGAATATCGGGATCATTAATTATTTCTATAAATAATTCAGTGATTTTTTCAATAGTATCATCTAAATCTTTCTTAGTAACTATTTTGTTCAGCATACTACCAATTTTATCTAGACGATCTGGATCGGAAGCAAAACGTTTTTTACATATATCATACCATAAATTTCTTGCTTCAATTATAAATTTTCTTTTAGTTGGATTTGCGCCATAAGTTTCATGACATGTAGGGCAAAGTGGTGCCGCATTCTCTTCTGTATCATCACCACCCTCTGATTGAGGTTGAATATGATGAACTTCAACACCAATAGAATGGCACAAACAACAGATGAAATAAGCCCTTCTTTTAACTTTGAGTTTTATAGTTTCTGAAAATGCCATATGTATTGATTACACTTTATATTGATGCCATCAAGGTAGAACGGCCAGTTACCCGACCGTCCCCTCAGGTGAGTAGCCCAAATGAACTTCCCCTTCAGGCTCTCGCAGAACCGGACGTGAACCTCTCAACTCATCCGGCTCCTAGCGTTCAGACGTTTTTGTGCAAAACGACTTTACTTTTCCCAAGAGAATCCTTCCCTTTTTCGGGTTGTTCTTTTGTTAAAAGTTGAACCTAACAATGCTGCAGAGTTCACTTTATGTTACGGACTGCTGACGTTGCTCCTCCTTCTCAGAGGGTTATGTCACTTCAGCACAACCGGTCACCCGGAAGCACTGGACGCCTGCTACTCAGCTCTCTGGCGATTAACTTACACCGGTGAGCACATGTCAGCTTTTCAGGACGTACCATGCATCGTTAGGCATTTCATACTATCTCACTAGCAGCACCTTTTGTGATTTAAACAAACTCTCACCTTCTAAAATAATTAGATAGCATCCACTCGGCATTTTCATATCATGATCATCCATACTATCCCAATACATATTATAAACACCGCGGTTTTGCATTCCATTATATAATTTCCTAACATGGCGGCCTTGAATATCTACGATATGTAAATGAATATTTTTATCCTCATTGAGGCTATATTGGAATTTTGTAATGGGATTAAATGGGTTTGGATATGGTTTTTCTATATAAGAATCTATGGTTGAAATGCCTTCTGATTGTATTTCTATAATATCATAAATATTAATATTACCTTCAAAATCAATGTCAGATAATCTATACCAATACGTATTACCGAGGATTACATCATGATCAGTAAAACTGTATTCTACTTTTGATGATGTATTCCCTTGGCTTTGCAAATTTGTATCTGTTTTATAACTCGCAACTATTTCCCAATTAGAATCAAATGTCGCTTTACGTTCTAAAATATAACCTATATTATCAATTTCACTTTCTGAAATCCAATTTAAAAGGATTGCATCTGCTCTTTGGTTTGCTGAAAACAATGATAAAGTAACAGGTAAAGACCAATCCGGCTCACTACCAACATATATATTTATATCGTCAAAATAGCTTACCGTACCACCTCCTCCTCTTCCACTATTCAAGCCAACACGAGAAATGCCAGATGATAAATCAACATGATAATCAATATTTTGAGCTATTAGATTACCATCCATGTATAAATGGTACTCATTTACGATTGTATTGAAGACTATCTTAAAGTTATGCCAATTATTGTCATAATCTGTAATTTTTACATATACAAAGGTATTTGGAATTGTGGGATGACGTTGGGTGTATTGCCATTCATCATTTGAGTTTTTATTAAATAGTAAAACTGCATATGAAGCAGCAGCCTCATTGGTAAGCCAGAAACCATTGTTTGTATCAGAACCGAGCTTTGGATGCATTTTAATTTCGGCAATAATAATACCTTGAGTGTTGGTGAATGTTTTATAGCTTTGATTATCAACCTGAATTCTAGCACCCATTGGACTACTTTGATAATCATCATTTTCTGCATAAATACCATTATTTGACCAGCCTGTTATTGCTTGGTCATCCGCGTAAGTATTGAAGTTATCACTATATAGAGTTTGTGCACTTATTATTTGCAAATAAGTGAAAAGTATAAATAGGATAAATACAACTGTAAGTTTTCGTTTTTCCATTTTTGCTCCCTTGTACAATGTTTAGATATTAGTCTGTTTCGCCGACAATAATAGCATTTATATTACTGTATATGGAATGTTCTTGCTTAAGTGAAAAATTAAATGGCAATGGTCATAGTTTGAAAGAAATAGTGAAAAATGTAAAGGATCACTCATTTTTAAATCCGTTCAATATTATTATGCCTAACACCAGTTTAACCTGCTTTTTTCAAAGTGTAGTGAACGCAGCGAACGAAACGGCGAAAAAAGTCAGGTTTAAACATTTGTTTGGCTATAATCCGAATTTAACTTTGCATACAATTATTTTATTTTCCAGTTTTACAACTAGTGGCTCGACATATGCGAGAAGATCATTTTTGGATTCAATTTTGTTTGGTATTTCTTGTTCAATTAATCCCTTAGAGATCTTCTGATGTATTTCGTCTGGTATGATTGGATATTCCCCCCGAAGTCCCTTTGCAATAAGGTCTTCTCCTGCCTTAATTGCCCAATCTCCCGAATACCCAAAACCTCCGCCAGTATCTGGACGTAAACCACTTTCAATTCTATTAATTTTTGGAATATCCCAGTACTCTTCTTTACACCATATCAACCGATCAAATATGTCTCTCAATTTCATAGAATTGATGGCGTTACTTGCTGAATTTTCAACTTCTGCTAGAGATGTAACTTGAACATTTGTCAGGTTTGCTGCCTCAATAGCACCGCTTTGAAATCCCTTTTCCGCGAGTAATATCCCACGGTCTGCGCCTATATCATTTACTATTTCTCTGAGAGCAAGGACATGGAGTTTAGATACTTTAAAATTCCAGTGTTTACACTCGATAATCCAAGTCACATCAAATCCAGCGTGATGTGATTTCACCAGAACATCAACATCATGTTTTGTTCTCACTCCTTGGATTGTTACATCAGTTTCTGCGTCTAATCCAAGTGAACGAAAGAACTCAGCAGCCTCTTCTTGATAATCTCTCCAGTCCATATAGATTTCTCTTTTCTACTTGGAACCTAACCACTTATTAACCTACCCACCTCACCACACAACAAATCACCAAATCTAGTAACTTATTCTAGTTCAATAACAATTCGATCAGCCAAATCCACATCCCAAACAATTTATGGATACCTTCCAAAGCGGCTTAAAATACCATCAACTCTTTCAAATGCGGCATAACACCACATCCCACATGCTCAAAAACCCGCATCTGATCAAAAAACGTAATAAATTGAAAATTACCCGGATGTGCTAAAGCCACTCTTATCATGATAATACCACCATGTTAGATGCAGCTGAAAAAAAATAAATAATTGGAATGGAGAACTAATGTATGAAAAACAGGAATGTTATGCAATAGGTAATTTACAATTTCTTAGAAAAGGAGCAAAATTGTAAATTACAAATACCAAAAAGCAAAATACAAATACCAAAAAACAAATTACAAATACCAAAAGACAAAAAACAAAAGGCAAAAGGCAAAAAGGCGTAGAAACCAAAAATTATCTCAATCTTCCACAAGAAATCCCACGCGCATCTTTACTGCAATAAAGCCTCTCTCTTTTGCAACCGGTAAAGGCCCCACAAGACAGTCAGAATAATACCAACAAAAAGAATAATACGATTATTATAAACAATGCTGCGCCACAGAGCCTCATTTAAATTTGAGGGTTGTGAAAATGGATTTAAGAAAATATTCCATTTACTCCTCTCAACAATGCCTGCAGATATCCAGAAAATCAATCCGATAACAACCATAACAACAGCAGTACCATTACCATTCTTAACCACAGTAGAGAGAGCAAAACCCAGGGCGCCAAGAAAAACAATAGGAAACATCAATTGCAGAGACATTTCAAAAACCGGTACAGGATATAAGGCTGCCGAAGAGACAATAGATAATAACAATATCAAACCGTATACAATGACTGTCATCATGCCCAGTCTTACAAGCCAGACTTTGTAACGATAATCCGGTATGCCAAAAATCATCTCCAGCATACGGGCATCTGCGTCATTCTGAATTCCAAAAGTAGATGGATAAAAAATTAGCAGAATGCCCGGAAACAGCAGAGTATTATAGACATCTTCGGAAGAAAAGTTATTATCTGAAAAGATATTTATAGTCACAATCATTAAAAAGAATAAAACAGCTGCCAATAAAAAATAGATAAATTTATTTGCAAAGATAATCTTCTGATTATACACAGACATCTGCCACAGATCTCTGAATCTGCGCTGCATTGAATAGGTCAAATTTTTAAAATTCATTGATACAGCTTTCTATTCATTAGTTTTAGTAGTGTATGCAACCTTACGTCCGCGTAATAACCACAGATATGCATCTTCCAATGTGGGACGTACATTAATGGCATTCTCATAGGGTGAATCTTCTGCAAGGGCCCGTACACGAATATTATCGCCATCACGCATATGATGAACAACCATCAAACCATCTGTTATCTTTTCAAATTGATCTTTGGGTGTGTGGAATTGCCATACATGTCCTTCGGCTATCTGGATCATTTTAACCGGCTCACCAACAAATTTCACTACACCTTCATTGAGCACTGCAAGACGATTACATGAACTGGCAATATCTTCGATAATATGCGTTGAAAAGATGACAATACGTTCACGACTCAACTCAACCAGAAGATTCCTGAAACGAATCCGCTCACGGGGATCAAGTCCTGCCGTGGGTTCATCCACAACCAGTATTCTAGGCAGATGCAGAAGAATCTGTGCAATACCTATGCGCTGTTTCATACCGCCGGAGAACGACCCTATCTTCTCATTTCTATTATCCCACATATGCACATTCTTCAGTACATACTGAATCCGCTCGTCACGGATTGACCTCTGTGTCATGCCTTTAAGCCTGGCCATATATTGCAAAAACTCCCAGGCAGTCATGTTTTCATACATGCCAAATTCCTGAGGCAGATAACCTATGAGTCCCTGAAGCTCTTCACGGTTCTCTTTAAGATCGATGCCATTTAATGATATTGCACCATAACTCGGTTCCAGAATACCGCAGATGATGCGCATCAATGTTGATTTTCCGGCTCCATTAGGACCAAGAAGACCAAACATACCCTGACCGATATCAAGAGAAACACGGTTAACAGCTCTGAATGGCGTTTTCCGCTTGCCTATAACAGGAATAACTTTAACCATACGATAAAAACGCCGGCGCAAACCTGATAATCTTCCTGTAATCCGTCCGATGTTAATATTCTCTCGATGAAGCTTGTTTGACGTAGTATAGACAGCCAGGACTATTCCCCAGAGTATTCCGATAAAAGCAACTGGCGTGGGATTATTCCATCTAAGCTGAAAAAGCAGTAGATGGAAGATTGGCAAACCCCAATATAAAAACGGACGCACATGTTGCACAGCCCATCTTATAACTTTGCGTTTGCGAACCTTGCTGGAAAGTGTTAAAACGGCATCAATTTGGCCCCAGATATCAAGTACAAGAAAATAGACTAAATGCGACAGCAGAAACATAAAAAAACCGCTGACAATATGCATGTAGACAAAGTAAATCATAAAACCAAGAAACGGTAATTTCCACGCCAGTGCAGAGAGCTCTTTAAGTTTTACTGCGGGTAGATCCAGACCTGCATGTTTTCTAATTATCTTGCCTTTATTCCATTCACGCGAGAAACGGCCCGGCCTGTCATAGATCTTTACCATATTGCGTATTCTGATAGACAATGCCTCATCATCGGCAATAAGAGTTGTAGAGGAATGTCTTAAGCTGGTTTTGATAAAATAAGTCAATCCGGGAATGATTATCAATAGAACCAGCATCAATATCATCTTGTATAAAAATGCATCTATGCTAATTTGAATAAATACCAGCCCCGAAATAAAAGATAGTAGCATTACAGTCTTTAATTTCCAGTGTTGAGACCTTATCCATGCCAGTGCCGTTTCTAATCCCAAATAGACTGTAGGGATGAAGACCAGGGTAAGAATTGTACTTACGGAGAGTCCGCCAATTACAGTAATTGCAAAAGGAGAACCTATCTGCGTCACATATTGAGCTTTGCCCATGGCCAGAGGAATCATACCTACTACGGTTGTAATGGCAGTTATCAGAATAGGCCTGAGCCTTGCCTGGCCTGCCAATATCAATGCGCGGCTGCGGCGCATCCCCCCCTGCCGGAGAATTCTTGTATAATCTATCAAGATGATGGAATTATTAACAACTACACCGAGAAGTATAATAAGCCCCATCATGGTATTTGCATTCATTATGGAGTGACCGGTAAGTGCCAGCCCCCAGAAAGAACCGATACCGGCAAAAGGAATTGAAAAGAGTATTACAAACGGCAGGAAAAACGATTCAAATACCGAGGCCAATATCATTAAAATCAATACAAATGCAGCTCCTATGAGATAGTAAAACTCTGTGAAGTCATTTTCATCGTGTATAACTTCAACTGCTACACCCTCAGGCAGACGCATGCTGGCAACCAGATCATCCACTTCCAGACGGGCACCCTCAAGGAAACTCTTTGCAGAATTCACTTCATCCTGAAAACGATAAGTAATTTCAATCCGTTTTTCCTGATTTACACGATTTATATTTGACAAACCACTGGCATAAATAATATCACTCAATTGTGATAGCGGCATTACACCGGCAGTGCCGGCCGGAATATCCAGTGTCTTCAAATCATCCATCGATTTGTCTGCATCATCATCTTCTGTTTCTGTTTTACTGCGAATTGTAATGTCGTATATCTCTGTTCCCTGCCTGAATTCCGAACCGGAATTAAAACTGGACCGGAAACTCCCCAGCTCATTCATAACTGATGTCAATCCGATATTGTACTGGCTCATAAGCCGCGTATCAAATTCAAGATGGATTTCAGGTCTATTATCCGAAACATTCAGCCTTGCCGACCTCATGGTTGTCAAAGATTCAAGATGCATTTGAAGTTCTTCAGCCACACTTCTCATTGCATCAAAATCTTCACCGATTACAACAACTTTTTCTGTCTGGCTGCCTATTCCCAGCATTCTCTCGAATCCCATACCGGGATTTGTACCCCCGCCGCCACGGAATCTGGGGCTGGATTGAGGCTGCTCAAAACTCACTTCCGCCAACCTGAAGTCATCGGTTCTATCATCAATATCACTCTTTATTTGATCTAATGAACGTCCGTTCACTTTTCTGAAATTTTCAACTACATTTACCGTCAGTATAGCCTCTTCAGCATATATACGGCTGACCACCTCTTTCTTCTCAGGCAGGCTGATCAGACGTTTTTCCAGGTCTGCCACAGCAAGATCTGTGTTTTCCAATGTTGATCCGGCAGGCATGGAGACATAAA
This sequence comes from bacterium, assembly GCA_023139105.1. Classification (GTDB taxonomy): domain Bacteria; phylum Zhuqueibacterota; class QNDG01; order QNDG01; family JAGLOF01; genus JAGLOF01. The sequence continues at coordinate 46,172 of JAGLOF010000028.1, read as the reverse complement.
GATTTATTGCAGGGTCATCTGTCTCTTCAGCAACGTTTAAACTCAATGCCAATGTGATAATCAGAGACAGAAAGAACATCACAAGTGCGCCTATAATCATTCGGGCAGGGAAACGCATAGCGGTTTTAAGAAGCACTGTATATATCTGTACAAGGCGATTCTTCTGAGAGACACGGGCAAAAATGAGTCGCGTATCTCCCTGCTTCCTTTTAAAATATTGAAAAGTAATCATGGGGATCAACAGAAGAGCCACAAATAGAGATACTAACAACGTTGATATAATTGAAGTAGAAATATGCTTGCCCATAAGGCGTATTGCAAACTGTGAAGTAAATAAAAATGGGAGAAATACTGCAATTGTAGTGGCAGTTGCAGCAAAAATTGATCGCCATACCTCTTTGGTACCCTGCAATACAGCTGTAACCGCATCTCTTTTTAATGAAGCCAGCCTATATATATTCTCTAATACGACTACACTGTTATCCAGCAACATGCCTACAGCCAGAGCAATACCAACCAATGTAAGACTGTTAAGTGAAACACCTGCAGCATAAAAAAAGTTCATAGCCGAGAATATGGAAATAGGAATTGCCAATGCAATTATTATCACCAGGAAAGGATTACGAAGAAAAAACCAGAGAATAAATACAGCCAAAATACCGCCTGTAATAGCCAGTTCAATAATCAGCTTGATATTTTTTTCCATGTTATCAGCTATATTTGACTGAACCGCAATTACTATATCAACAGGTTCCAGTTGCTTATTCAGATCGGAGATAATTTCCTGTACTGTATGGCTCAGATCAATAAGATTTGACTGACTGTCACGAACAAGTTGAACAGTAACCGCTTCTTTACCATTTACACGGCTGTAGCTTTCAGGTTCTTTGACTCCAAAATATATTTCAGCCACATCTCTAAGCAGGATAGGACCATCCTGCTTCAAAACTATCTGTTCCAGATCAGTAATCTCATGGTATTCAGCAGTAACATTTACAAAAAATCTCTTTCGCCCGTCAACCGCATGTCCGGCAAAGGCACGCATGGAGCTGCTGCTTCTAATTGCCGAGCGGACCTGTGAAGGCGTAATGCCATGTGCTTCAGCCGCATCTTCATCCAGAATAATCTCAACGCTCTTCTGGCGCCCGCCAAAAATTTCCACATTTGCAATGCCGTCAATATTTTCAAGAGGAACAGATATTTTTTCATCTACAATTCGCCTGATGCGGTCAGTACCACCTGTGCCGCGCACTTCCAGACTCATGAACTGATTAGTCATCTGTTCTGTATCTACCTTGATGACTTGCGTAAAGAAAGTCTCGGGCAGTGTTGATTTTATGGCATCAACTTTTTCCTGGAGTTTGAGATATGCGTATTTAAGATTAGCGCTTTGATTAAAATATATGATAATCATTCCGCCGCGTTGCTCTGCAAAAGAATGAATCTCCTCAATACCCTCCAGTGTGGAGATTGCACCTTCCAGGGGAATTATTGCCTGCTTCTCCACATAGGACGGATCCGATTCAATCTGACTGGCGATCTGAACAAAAAGCATTGGAAGCTCTGTTTCAGGAAGCAATTCCACAGCCAGATTACGGTAGGATACAATTCCCAGCAGCGTAAGCGCTGTAAAGAGCATGGAGATGAAGATCTTGCGTTGTATGAGCCATTTGAGCATAATTTTTTCTCTACTAGATATTAAATTCTACAATTTCTCAGGAGTCAAACGTTCTTTAAGACCCTCAAGAGAGAAATAGACACATGGAATTACTATCAATGTAAGAATAGTCGATGTAATTAGTCCACCTATCACAGCCAGGGCCATGGGAGAACGTAAAACAGCACCCTGCCCGAAACCAAATGTCAACGGCAATAATGCTAATATTGTCGTCAAACTGGTCATAATTATCGGACGAATACGTCTTTGTCCTGCGGCTAAAACAGCTTCACGCAGACCCATTCCATTACGCCTGTTCTGTAATATTGCGTCTACTAAAATTATTGAGTCATTTACAGCTATGCCTACAAGCATAATTATACCGATAAATGCCATGATATTCAACGTGCGGCCCAGGATGAAGAATGCAAACACTGCACCCACAACGGCCAGAGGAATTGTCAATATAATTGTAAACGGATGCATAAGTGATTCAAACTGCGAAGCCAGTACCATATAAACCAGAACAACAGAGAGCAGCAATGCAAAAATCAGATTAGACATGGCATCTTGTCGTTTCTCTTCCTCTCCTGTAATTTCAGCCCTTATTCCGGGAGGAAAAGAAATATCATCTAGGACATTACGGATATCGGCTACTACATGATCAAGCGGTCGCCCCTCTTCAAGTTGGGCCGTTACCTTGCCAATACGAGTCTGATTCCTGCGATGAATCTCACGGGCAGTCTGTGAAATATTGATAGTAGCAACCTCATCAAGTCTTACACGCGCACCGCCTGAAGCCTCAAATGTCAAAGAAGAGAGCTGGCGTATAGAGATATCCGGTAGAACAATACGAATCTCTTCCAGCTCTCCTTCGGATTCCCATGTGCCGGCATCTTTCCCCTCCAGATAATCTCTGAGCTGAGATGTAAGCTGATTAACAGAGAGATTAAGCATTCCGGCACGAAGACGGTCAATTACAATATCAACCTCAGGTGCGCCGTCTGCAAAACTGGATTCAATATTCAAAAGATCCGGCATTGCCATAAGGGCAGTCAGAACCGAATCAGTATACACGGCCACCAGGTCAAGATCTTCACCTTTGACCTCTACCAATATGGGTGCCTCTTCCGTACCCAATATTGATGCCAGAGCTGTCTCATCCTGATCAAACTGTACTTCGAGATCGGGAATTTCTGCAAACATTGAGCTCAATCGCATGATCAACTCCCGGGATGCAGTCTTGCGATCTTCCTTGAGCAGAACATGGATAATAGCCGTATTTTCATCATCAAATATACGTGCGACATCTGAAGACATTCCGGAAAGGGGACCAATCTGTGAATAAATATGGTCCAGATTATCACCGGCAATTATACGCACTCGCTCTTCCAGGCCTGAAACAGATCTTGCTGTGAGCTCCAAATCTGTTCCTTCGGCCAGTGATACATTGATATTAAAACTGCCTGAATCAGCCTTTGGCAAGAATTCAGATCCAACAAACGGCAGAAGTATAACTGCAATTACAATTAAAATAACCGCACCGGACATTATCATATAACGGCGATCCAGTATTCTATCCAGGAAGCGGCTGTAACCATTAAACCTTAGCGTTGTCTGTGCTTCTTTTGCAGAAGGTTTGATTAGACGTGTGGCTAACATCGGTATCATCAAAATAGCCACTACCAGGGATGAGATAAGGGCGAAAGCAACTGTCCATGCCTGATCTTTAAATAGTTCACCGGCTGCACCGTGGAGATAAACAATGGGCAAAAACACTACGATAGTGGTAAGAGTAGAAGCTGTAATGGCACCGCCTACCTGTGCCGCTCCTTCAATAGCTGCTTCTTTGATAGACAAACCACGCTCAATATGCCTGTAGATATTCTCCATTACAACAATGGCATTATCTACAAGCATTCCCGCTCCCAGTGCCAATCCGCCAAGTGTCATTATATTCAACGACAGACCATTAAAATACATTAAATTAAATGTGGCAATCACAGAAATGGGTATGGCTATTGAGACAATCAAGGTTGCACCAAATCTTCTCAGGAAGATAAAAAGAACAATAATTGCCAGGCAGATACCTATGAGTGCCGTCTCTTTAACTTCAGATATGGCATTGTTTATAAATTCACCCTGATTCTCAATTATCGTAAATTCATATCCCGGCAGTGCCTTGCGTATCTTTATTAAAGCTCTATTAATATCTTTGACAGCCTTGACAGTATTATATTTAGTCTCTTTGAAGATTGAGAGGCCCATGGCCCGCTGGCCATCATAGAATACCATATTCTGCGGGTCTTTATTGTTATAAGCCACCCTGCCAATATCTTTGAGAAATACAGGTTCGCGTTCTATGTCTGTGGTTGATTGACCAGCGGTTACTGACTTCTCCGTATAACCCACAACCAGGTTGCGCAGATCATCCAGAGAGTTTAAAGTTCCAACTCCTTTGATGATATACTTCGTTCCCATCTCTACAATTGATCCGCCGGATACATTCAGATTGTAACTCTGAATCTGTGCAGCTACTCCACTTGCAGAGACACCGAAGGCCTCCAACAGATATGGATCAGTATGAATACATACTTCACGCTCTTGCTGACCTGCCAGTTCAACTTCTGCAATACCCTCAAGACGGATCAATTCATTCCTTATATAGTTTTCAGAGACGCGCCTCAATGCATTCATATCCGTAATTTCAGGATGAGAAAGTGCAATGAGCATTACAGGTTGTGCATTAGGATCATGCTGCGTCAATGTCAACTTATCTATGCCGGAATCCTGCGTCAGAAAGGCCAGGGCCTTCTGCAAGTCCAGATAGGCTTCATCCATATCTGTATCCCAGGCATATTCTACAATAATCTGTGCAGAACCGGAACGGGAAATAGAGGATACATCCATCACATTCTTCTGCCGGATAGCCAGAGATTCAATGCGATCAACATGCTGCTTTTCTATCTCCTCAGGCGGACGTTCTCCTGCATTAATCTCCACATAGATACGGGGATTATTCAGATCAGGAAAAAGGTCTACGCCAAGTTTCATAAAGGAGATGATTCCCAGCAACACAATGGCAGCCATGAGCATGACAATGGTTACAGGAAACTTGACTGAAAAACGAGTTAGTGCTCTCATGATAGTTACAATTCCAATATAATGTCAGCCTATCGTACAATTTTAACTTTAGAACCGCGACGCAGCGTCTCAAAGCCCTTGATTACAAGTCTTTCATTAGCTTCAACACCACGCAGTACCTGCACCTGTTTTGGATTCTCAAGTCCTGTGCGGATAACACGCTGCTGAGCAGCACCCTTCTCAATGATAAAGACAGTCTTGCCACGTTGCTTGGAAAGGATAACATCTTTGGGAATCACCAATGCCGAATCTTCCCGGGCAACAATTATCTCCGCCTTGACAAACATACCAGGGCGCAAGATCCATTGAGGATTATTGATTATCATCATCGCCTTGAAGGTTCTGGTATTCTTATCCACAGCAGGAGAAACCTGTGTAATTCTTCCAACCAGGGTATCTTCTATGTTAGTATAATTCATCACTCTTATGTCCTGCCCTGCCTCCACACGGCCCATCTCTTTGGCTGGAAGCTGAGTCTCAAGAATCAATTGTCGATAGTTCATGATAGTCACCAAGGGTGTGGCAGAAGATACTCTAACACCTTTAGTATAGTATGGCAGATCGATAATTCTGCCATCAAAGGGCGCCTTGATGCGCATCTTATCCATTTGGAGGCAAGCATTCTCATATGCATATTTTGCATTGATATATGCAACTTCCGAATTGCGTAATTCACGCAAAGTCACTCCACCCTTATCATAGAGAGAGCGCTGCTTGTTAAACTCACTCTCGGAAATCTCCAGATTCAACTTCTGCGATTCAATCTTCACATTATTTGAGTATTCCGGATCAGAGACTTCAATAATCACCTGGCCCTTAGCTACCTCATCACCAAGCATAAAAGGCTTGCCCGTGGCTTTGTTGTTCAGAACACGGTAATAACCAGACAATTCCGATACCAGTGCCGCTTCTTCAGATGCAACAGCCGTTCCTGTGGTAGCTACATACTCTTCCATGGGCTGAGGCTTTATCTCCTGTACTGATACAGGTACAGCAATCTCCATATCCATGCCGTCATCATCAGTATTACATCCGACAAACATGATAGAGATACCAATTAATAGCAATGCTATTCGCTTCAATTTATACTCCTTTATTTCTGTGTAAATATTTATTTTGATATTGCAGGGACAACCGACTGTTGTTTCTCAAAGTCCCAAAGGGATTGAATCTTCATATTTAACAATTCGAGCTTATAGTTGATCAATGCCTGTATGAAATTCAACTTCTTTTGAGACAGCTGATTCTGAAACAAACTCAAATCCATGGATGTCAGATCACCGTTGCGGTAACGTTCCAGGTTGATATCATAAGTCAACTGGGCATTGCGCTCATTCTGTTCGGCTATTTCAATCTGATTTTCCAAATTTAAAAGGCTGCGATATACCTGGCGGATAGATATGATAATATTGTTCTTCTCATTTTCCATAGACAGTTCTCTTGAGTGGATTGTTGCCTCCGAAGCCTTTATACGAGCCTTCTTTTCACCCCAGTCAAACAATGGAATATTAAAACTTAAAGAGAATTTTTGATTTTTTGTGGGATTATCATACATGGTATTGAATTCTGAATCTGTTCCGATCAGACCATATGCCAGTGTAATATCACCGCGGAACTCATTTTGTGCCTTGGTTCTGGTCAAGCTAAACAGGGCTGATTCAATATTTATCTGCCGTTGACGCAGCTCCATCCTGTTCATTATACCGTGATCCAGTGCATTCTGGAGATTCAGCTCAACAGGCTGATGAGAAATATCTGTGAGTACCTCTATTTCATCAAAAAGCGACATGCCGATAAGGCGTTTGAATTGATCAAGACCGTTTTCAAGTGCTACTTCCTGATTATATACATTGGATTCAGAGGTCGCCAGGTTAAGTTCTGCCTGGTAGAGCTCTTCTTTGGCTGACAGACCGGCTTCGACTTTATTTTTAATTATCTCATGACTCTGCCGTTGATTCTCCAGTTCTTCTTTAGCAATTGCCAGACTCATGCGGCTGCGATAGACAGCATAGAAAGCATCTGCTACTTGTCTTTCAAGGGCAAGCTGCTGAATGGCAAAGGCAAGCTTGGTATTCTCCAGGTCCATCACCAGTTCACGCATAGCCAATTTGGTGCGATTATATGTAAAAAATGGCTGTGTATATTGAAGGTAGAGATTATTATTGAAACTCTCATTACGCACATCGGTAAATTCAGAGTACACATCACTCCAAGTAAATGTATTCATCAATGAGAGATTGCCATCTGTCAGTGCAATGGGCTGAGACACAGCAAAAGTGCCGTATGACCGCTTGGATTCATATGTATTCCACTGTGAATAGAGATCTACAAAAGTACGGTCATTCTTATAGTCAAAGGGTGTGACCGATAGAGAAAAACGTGATTTCAATGCCGCTTTCTGGGCATTTAAATTTTCCTGACTCCGGATAAGATTATACTCTGTCTGACGAATATCAGGACTATTTTTTCTGGATATTTCCAAAGCTTGTTCCAGAGTAATTACCTGCTGCGCGCTCAAAGAGACAGTAAATAACATAATGCACACGCCAATGAGCCGGCTGATAAAAAAATGATCGTTGAATTTCATATTCCTCCCGATTATTGTTTCTTACAAATCTCTATATCTTTTTCTCTCTTGTTCTTTTTGTTCTCTCTTGTTCGTTGCTAATCTCTATATCTTTTTCTCTCTAGTTAGCTGCCAGCTCCCAATATCATACATCAACTACTATATCTCCACCCCAGTGAATGGAGGGCTGGTATTAAAACTTAATGTTGCAAGAACAAAAATTTAGCAACGAACAAAACGAACAAGACGAACAACAAAAAAACCAATTATAAAAAAATACTTTACTTAACATTATTACTCCGGCGATAAAAGGCCTTGCATTAATGTTGAGATTTCATAGAGCTACAGTGTCATCTGTGTTTATTGCCGGATTAATAATAATAAGGCTGCTAGCGTCTACTCCATTTCACAGCATCTGCCACAACTTTTCTATCTTCACATTCATTTGACAGCTCCACACGTGCAGAGTCACTATTTATGTAGAAAGTCCCTAGAAAATTCCAGCCTTTCTCTGCTGTGGCAATATCCAGCAGAGTCTCATCTACACCCTCTTCATGATGTATATAATAATGATATTTGCCGGTTAAAGTGCGATTCCTTCGCCAGGGCGGACTTACAGGAGTAAAATACGCCCAGACATCATAATCTCCATGTTCTGGCAGCTTGGTTGTCCAGACAGCCCGTTTGGAACCATCCCCTGAACGCGTATACATGGCAGATTTAATTCGATCACCATGGAATTCATCCAGGGTGATTCCCTGCCAGTAATGGGGAGCCCGCCAAAAATTTATTCCGGAGTATTTGTCATGTGCTTTGGATTTTATACCAAGCCATTTTTTCAGAGGACTTCTGCGGTCTTCCTGTGTCGTAGTGAATCCGGCATCCTCATTATCTACAATAATAGCGTGAGGGTCGGGATTTGGAAAAGATTGCAACAGACGCTCTCCCTCAAATAGAATGGCGCGCCTGTTCACTTCAAATTTTTCAAATTGATGACTGATAGTTTGTGGAAGATTCTCTGCTACCTGTGTCTCAATATTCAACATCCGCGGCTGTGTGTCCAACAATAATCCAAATTCTTTAACACTACCTGCAGGCATTGAAAAAAGCCATGATTCTGTCTCACTATCCGGGCCGCCACCAAATCCACCTCTTCTCATGCCCCGGCCACGACCAGCCCGCACAGTGACCTTTATAATACCGTCAACAGCTGCAATATTTTCTGCTGTAAATCTAATCTGTGTTCTTTCAACGTTACCATCTCTTACAAGGTAACCATGAAAACCGGCAAACCTGTAGGCTGGTAATGTTGTGCCTTCATGCCAGTCTTCCAACATTCTGCTGAAATCAAATTGATGATCTCGCTTGAGAGCAAGTACAATTGAATCAACCGGAACCGGACGATAACGGTATTCCTTGCAGAACTTGTCTATGAGATCATCAAATGCCGCTTCCCCCAGGCTTGACTCAAGAAGGGCAAATAACATTCTACCCTTTACCTGAACAGCTTTGGAAGCCAGTGCAGGATCATCAGGATTGGCCAGGTATTCAACCAGACTTTTATTCCGTAGAGATTGATTAACCTTCTCATCATCTGTCAGACCCATGAAGGCCCGCCGGAATCCACTTACAGGTCTCTCAACACGACCACCGATATATGCCTCTAAAGCTGCATCCAACAAAGGCCATTGAGGCGTTTTTAATGCCGTAACATATGAAAAGAAATTTGGAGTCAATGCATAGGGTTGTGCTATTGTAGCTTCTTCATCTTCATCCATACTGCGTGAAGCCTGTGTGCTGACAAATGTATTCATCACAAATCGTTGAAATATTCTTGCCTGGGACTCTCCGGGTGTCACAACCTCATTTCTGCGTTGACTTCTACGTTTTTCTCTACGCTTCTGCTGCTTAAAATCTGCCCATTCAATTCCCATACCGTTCTCCGGGAAAAGTACCATTTCCGGTTGAACGGTAGCTTGATGACCGGACCACAGATGCGGGTAACTTATAAAGTGTATAGGCACCTCAACAATTGAGAGGCGTTTGAAGGGGTATTCAAGTTCAATTTGATTCTCATAATCCTGGCGCAGTTCTTTAATGACAGCTCCCAATGTATCTGAAAGCTGGTCCAATTGAGCTTCCCAGTAATTATGTTTTTTATAACTTAACAAACTGTATGTTACAGAATCAACCTTGATTGACTGCCTGCGATATGGTCCCATAGCCAAGGTTAAAGATGGCAAAGGTGTTTCAGGAATAAATGAGAACTGACCGGCAGAATCAGTGGCTGCGCCCTGGGCAATTGCAAGATGTCCGTCCCTGGGCCTTACATTTAAAGTAAAACGTATAAAATCACGTTTGAGCGGCCATGGTTGCGTGGGGCTGTATCCGGCACCGGCTATTGGATACCATGCCACTTCAGGCGTGAGTAAAGCATAATTATTCTGAAGAAAGGCATGACGTTTATCTATACGATAGAGCCATATGCGATAGTCTTTTTCAGTCAGGGCATCAGGCGCATCCATATGGGCGATGCGCTCATCAATTCCACCATTATACTGCAACTCGATTTGGATTTGCTCTTTCGGGTGCAGTTGATAATCAAGCACAAACAAATGTTCACGCCTGTGGACAGTTGCTGCATTTCCATTGAGCTTTACACCAGATATTGTCAATCCCGGATTCAATTGAAATGTCAGGGAATCCATAGGTACAGAGGTCTTATTTACAATAGTAAATTTTACTGTAGCATCAATTTGCCGGCCCTGATGCAGGACATCCAGATCCATAGACACAATGGCGGGAGAGGGTGCATTTGCATGTTCGGACGCTACAACAAGCATTCTCTCAATGCAGGCCTCATCCTGTTTGATTCTGAGAATATATTTACCTCCCAGAAAAATAGATCCTGCCAGACAAATAAATGAGAAGATTAATGAAGTCCATTGAACTGCCCGGGATTGAGGCAGTCTTTTTAGGCGTCTGACTGTAAATCCTATTCCTGCAAGGCCGGCAAGCATATATATACTGCGATGCATGATAATCCGCATGATATCACCAAATCCAGCCATATCAGAGTATAATAAAGGGACGTAGAATCCCATATAATCAAACAGAAAATGAAGTTTGCGGCCAAGATAGAATAGAGTTAATGCAATATAACCAAGGAGAACAACAAATGTAACAGCTTGATTCCCGATGATAATCATCATCAAAAAAGAAAGCCCCAGAATAAACACAAGTGTTGGCAGGCTTATTAAGAGAATATAATAAAGATACGTGTTGGCTGCCACAGCGACATCTGATGAGATAAGGTTAAATATAAATGCTATTGCCAGCATGCTCAAATTCAAAGCCATAAATACCAGAAGAATACCCACAGTCTTACCAAGAACATAATCCGCATTACTCATGTTGCGCATATAGATTACTTCTGTGGTATCAAGTTTCTTGTCTCTTTTCAAGAAATCAGAGGCCAGAAAAACCGCAATTACCGCTTGTACTGTGTTGAGCAGCAATAAATTCATATATGGTACTGTTGAGGGTAAGGCCTTCAATGCCCAAGGTACTTCTCCGATTGTCAGGAAGGCAAAGTCGAGCCAGAAGAGCATAAATATGGCTAAACCGGAGAAAATGCGAAAAAACCAACTCCTGAGTAAGGTTTTCATTTCATAACGCGCTACTACCCACATGTTGTACATTGAGAGCATAATTCATCCTTGTTCATAAAAATCATCTATCTTGTGAGTCTTTTACAATTATTTATCCACTAAAACACAGGGATATCAATTTGAATGCCATGCGTGTCCTACTTCATATTCCATGAAATAGACATATGCATGCTCCAGATTGGGTTCTACAGGTTCAGCTGTAAAACCATTAACTTCCTTTGCTACCACTTCAACTTCCCAACCGCTTTCAGAAGGTACGGTTGAAATTACAGGAAAACTCTGATTCAAACGATCAAGTTCATGATCAAGTGCTTTGATACGCCAGACATGGCCTTTTGCTTTTTCTACAAGAACTTCGGGAGAGCCATGATATGCCAGATTACCCTCATGAAGCAAGGCCATCTGATGACACGCACTGGAGATATCACCGACAATGTGAGTAGAAAGGAGAATTATAATATCACGCTGGCTCAAATCAGATAAAAGATTTCTGAAACGTATACGTTCCTCAGGATCCAGGCCTGTAGTAGGTTCATCTACAATAATAATGCTGGGATCACCTATCAGTGCCTGAGCAATGCCCAGACGGCGTTTCATACCGCCGGACAGTTTGTTTGCTGCCCTGTCCCTGACTTCAAAGAGTCCAACTTTCTCAAGCATTTCATCAACAGCACTTTTGCGCACAACGCTGTTCTTCATGCCGGCAAGGGATGCTACATAATCGAGAAATTCCCATGTACTCAATTTGGAGAAAAAACGGAAATCCTGAGGAAGATAACCAAGCATGGATCGTATCTCTTTACGATTACGCATCAAATCCATATCATTAACAAAGACCTGTCCCTGAGAAGGTTTCATCAAGGTTACCAATATCCGCATCAATGTAGTCTTGCCTGCACCGTTTGGCCCTAAAAGCCCAAACATTCCGGATTTGATATTCAGATCAATATTTTGAATAGCGGTCTTTCCACCAGGATAGACCTTAGAGAGATTGGTAATATTAATATGCATGAGATTCCCTGAGTATAATTCTACAGTACAACATTTTCCATAAGAAATGAATTAAGGTTTTATTATGCAAAGCAATTCTTAATTCAAAGGTTTATTAAAAAGCTTATCATCCAATTCCAGATTAATCTCAACAGTGGCAATAACAGTATCAAGCACTCTAATGCCCATGGGCGATTCAATACGTTTGTTAATGGCATGGGGCACCATTATTCCGTCTACATCCAGATAATCAGAGTAAAGTGTTTCTATATTTATTTTTCTATCACGCATCTTAGTTATTCTGACCATCTTGACAAGTAAGTGGTCCTGAGTATCAATATAATAATAGGTTAAATTTTTATTTTTATCTTTACCCTCAATTCTATATGTTTCAATAGCATCAATATATATCTTACCTTTAATCTTAAATTTATGCTCTTCCTGAATAGCATTATAAAACGGACTGCGTACATTTGCCAAATCCGGCTGTCTGCGCTGTCCTCCAGGTCTCACTCCCGGACGAGTATTTCCACCGTCTCTTCCGCGCATGCCCCTCATTCCACTGCCTCTGCCTCCTGTACCACTGCGTCTATCCCGTCCATCTCTATTCATCTGACCGGCTTCAGGATCATTTTGTTGCATTTCTCTATTATTCCAAAACTTTTTACCATCATGTCCTGAAATACGTGTATGACCTTTGGTAGTTATTTCACTACGGAATTTTGTACCTTTACGATAAAATTTGAATTGAGAAATATCATCATCCTGATATTGCACACCCTGAATCAAAAAAGATTCAACAAAATTTATGTTCTCCTGGCCACCTATTGCAGCAATATGTTTTTGCGAGAGTTCATCTATTGATTGAGCATGTAGAGAAAATACACCAACTCCAATGATTATCGATACACACAAATATATACGACGCATCACAACCTCCATAATTATGGTTTCATTTAGTCCGTTAAAACTGTAATTATAAGATTAGAATCCATAATGCAGGAAAACTTGCGCAGATATTTGACAAATCATTTTTATCCAAAAATATTAGTGACACAGGACGATAATTAATATACGATAAGCTGCTGGAATAGTTACACCCCTGTCACTGTGGGTGCACATTAATCAAAATCAACATTTAAGAAATCAACATGTTCCAATTCATCATAAAAAGATTTAGGATTAAGTTCGACCAGGTCTACACCTGTATGCACTAAATGACGGCGGATATCCAGACATAAATGACACTTTGATGTATATCCCATTATATCTTCTGTGTAGTTAAATGAAGATATAGCCCATTTATATAATGCTTCTACTCCGCCAGTGAGTAAATGCTGTATAAGCGGACGATCAGACCAGTCTTTCTTTTTAAACAATTCCGACAGATTCAATGCACTGCCAAGAACAATACCCGTACACATTCTTGTTATGTAATTGCCCTGGTGATCAATATTCACATGATGAGGATTGCCTAATTCTTTAATGCAACTCTCACCAAAATATGATGAGGCCGGGCGGCGTTGATATAGATTGGCCAATGCAACAGATGCACGTCCATTGGGAATCAGATCATAATTACCTGCAAAGGAGATTGCGGCCTGGTCAACACCTTTTTTTTCAAGATAATGCTCAAATTCAATTGTATCATCAACATCCATGCTGTGTAATTCTTTAAAATAATCTGCAGAATGAAGCATAACGCCATCTGCACCAAAGACCTGCTGGGCAGTATCCATGGCGATCTCTGTATTTATAAGAGGAATGAATTCTGCATGAAAAGGTGAAATAGATATTGATACCCGCTCCAGGCCTGCCGAGCGGAGCAATTCAAATCCTGATATTGCTTTCTCTTCATCCCAACACCAAAATGCATTGGTCTCAACATAATCCAGAGGCAAGCCAAGATCAAGTGCCCTGGCAACTGTATATGCTGTAAGTTCAGGCTTTAGCATAGGTTCACCACCACTGATAAACAGGTGGTCCAGATACTGTGTATGCACACAGAGTTGTCCCAGTAAGTTGTCAATATCAGCCTCAGATGCCCAGGTCTGCCAGGCGGGTGAACAGGCATACATACAATGACGGCAGCGACTGGAACATTGATATGATAATAACAGACCGCACGATGAAGGCGGGGGAACTTGAAATGTCACGATAAATTCCTTTCATAAATAACAAAAACGACTCTGACATTCAGAGCCGTTCAATTTACGACATTGAGATAGTGAAATCAAATATTGATTGCTCTCACTGAGTTTGAATTCATAAAAAAATATTAAAAAAGTATGTCACTCCTGAACGTTCCTGTCAGGAACGCTACAATTAACAGGTTTATAAATGATCCTTCCAATATTATTCAGATAATGGTACCTGCTAATGATGGATCCCTGCCAGAAGCATGCAGGGATGACAAAGTTCTATATTATTTGTCATTCCTAAACGTTCATGTCAGGAACGCTACAATTGACAGGTTGCAAAACACCGGGTGTTGAATTTTGAAACACATATTGTACACCTACTGAATCAAAAACAATTCAACACCCGGTGTTTTTTTTGTAACCACAGGACTGCCTTATCCGAACTATACCGTAAGTAATTTCTCCTCTGTAATCCCATTAAAAAAATGCTCTGACCATAAATCTGTTTTACCGGGATCATCCAGAAACGGAAATACATCTTCCCTGGCCTGAATGTAATCAATAATATTAAATTTATTTTTAAGCAAGTCTTTTAGCTTCATCTCTGTTAAATTTTCATCATGATCCAGATGTCCGGTTTGTCTCATACGGGCTTCAAGGTGCTTAAGGTGTAGCTCTTCACCTCTTGAAAGATACCAGACATAATCATATAGATCCCGCCCTTTAATCCTGTTACTGTTCCAGTCCCTGCAAAGCAGCGCATGTACTTTACCGGCAAATAGCACAGGAAGCGTGAAAAGACTGACATGAAATGGAATAGGATTAAGATGGTATTTAACTTCATACATCGCATTTCCAGGAGGAGCTGTGTCAATTTCAAGTTTTATTTTAAGTAATTCATTGCCAGGAATTCCAGCCACGACACCATCTTTCAATCCAATTTTTACAAAATGTATAAGTGTTCCGGCTTTAATAAAAGCAGATTCAATATTAGATTGAATCCTCTTCTCTTTCCTTAAAATTTCAACATCGAAACCAAAAGCATTAAGTTCATCCTCCACATACCGGCAATATGGCAAAATATCAAAATATGCATCCTTTTTGTACAGAGAAAAATCAAGATCCTCGGAAAAACGGTCTATTCCATAAAAAATCCTGAGTGCACTGCCTCCGTAAAAAGCTGCTTTATCAAAGAAACTGCCGCGATATAATCCTAACAAGGCAATCTCCTGAATAATTTCCTTCAAAGCATTACGGTAATCATCCTGTGATTTACATAAAGTCCTCGACGAATCCGGATTAATTCACCGGACTTTATCATTGTTGTCAGTTTGGACTTTGGAGAAGAAAACCCCTTAAGCTGATCCATTAAGTAAAGTGTATCCAGATATATGTTTGCCACAGTCAAACCTCCATTTATCTCCACTAAGTATGAATATATCGTACTTACAGGAGAAAAGTAAGTATTTTTCAATCACAATTTAGGCTCTTCCGGCAATTGTGTGGAACTATCAGTCAAAAAAAATCGAATATCAATTAACGAATAATGATTTAACTGCAAAACCCGAAAGAGAAAAAGATATAGGAATTTGTAAAAAAAGATGTAAAAAACCAATAGCGTATGATATTTTTGCATTAATGCCAAGTAAAGTATTTTTGTTTTGTAATTATGTTTTTTGTTGTTCGTCTTGTTCGTTTTGTTAGTTGCTGATTTTTTGGTGATTTCACCAAACGTTTTTTTATATTGCTGACAAAAGGCGGCAGAATCCGGATCATAAATGTTTTGGCCAGCATGTCTATGTAACGCCGGATCGTTGTGTGACTGACGCCCAAAGATTGTCCCAGTTTGCTGGTATTAAGAACCTGTCCATGATTATGGGCCAGCATCTGCCAGAGTCTCCGAGGACTGCCGAATAAGTCCTGGTGAGGCGGAACCAAGAATTAAAAATTGCAACAGCAGGGAATTCCTTCAGATAAAGCTGAAGATCCGAATGAAGATGTCTTGGTATATACTTACCTTGCATATTGAATACCTCATATTCAATTTTCAAGGTAAAATACATATATGAACTCATTCAAGTTAAGAACATTATTTTTCCTGACCTTAGGTTGTACACATCAAACCAGTACCGGTCAGATAAAAAACATGCAGAGATGACAAAGTTTTTTTATTATTTGTCACTCCTGAATGCTCCTGTCAGGAGTCTATAATTAACAGGTCTAAAAATGATCTTTACGTTATTATTCGAATAATGGTACATGTTAATGTTGGATCCCTGCCAGAAGCATGCAGGGATGACAAAGTTCTATATTATTTGTCATTCCTAAACGTTCATGTCAGGAACGCTACAATTGACAGATTGTGCTAACTGTCAAACACCGGGTGTTGAATTATTTTTAATTCAGTAGATGCACAATATGTGTGTTAAAATTCAACACCCGGTGTTTTTTTTGTGGTACGGACTCCTTCATAGTGACGGCGTTGAGCATTGAAATTTAATAGAACGAATATCCAACAGCAGAACACCATTCAATAACTGCTAATATCAAACTCCACACCACACATCGGCATACATATCCCTCACCGTTATTCATCCAGGATAGATATCATGGCAAATCGGCAATTCAATTATATGCCTATACACCTTGTATATATGATTATTATCTTTACAATAATAGGTTAATTTCATATACAATAGCTACATTTTATTTAGACCCTGATTTTTTCCCTTGATAATCCCCTAAATTATTCCTATGCTATACACATAAAACCATACCAAAAAGATGGAGAATTAAAATGAAAATGTCCAAACTAGGCATGTTACTAATCATCCTTGGATTATTGGTAATGTGTTCAAGCACAGAAACCGGTCAAGACTGGCCACAATGGCGTGGTGCAAATCGGGATGGTCTTTCTGCTGAGACGGGCCTATTAGCAAAATGGCCTGCAAATGGTCCAAAACTGGTCTGGCAAGTGACAGATTTAGGTGAAGGTTATTCAACACCTGCAGTGGTACAGAATCGCATCTATATAATGACCAGCGACACATTGAATAATGAGTACGTAAAAGAGCTAGATGCTGTAGATGGAAAAACAATCTGGTCCAGCCGTGTTGGCGCAGTGGGAAAACCTGATCAGAGGCCAAGTTTCCCAGGGGCCAGATCTACACCAACGGTTGAAAATGGATTTATCTATGCCCTAAGCTCAGATGGTGATATGGTCTGTCTAGAAAAAATATCAGGAAAAATTATCTGGCAGAAAAATATAGTGTCTCTATATAATGGCGAATCAGGTACTTGGGCCTATTCAGAATCACCATTGATTGATGGTGAAAAAGTGCTGGTTACACCAGGTGGTCCTGATGCCAGTGTAATTGCCTTAAATAAGACCACTGGTGATCTAATCTGGAAAGTGGCCATTCCAGGCTGTAAATCTGCTGGTTACGCCTCAATGGTTATTGCTGAAGGTATGGGTATTAAGCAGTATATTACCATGGTAGATACTGGTCTGGCAGGAATCAATGTAGATGGGACTCTATCCTGGTTGAATGGAGTAATCAAAGGTAACGGAACAATTGGTACACCTATCACTCGTGATGAATACGTGTATGCGGGTTCAAGAAATGGATGTTCAGCTATTAAACTTTCCCTTTCCGATGATAAAGTTGTTGCTGAATCTCTGTACCTGAATTCAAAACTGCCCAATGAAATAGGCGGATCTGTGCTGGTTGGAGACTACCTTTACGGCAGTAAAAGCAAAAATCTTATCTGCGCTGATTTCCTGACCGGTGAAATTCAATGGAAAGAGAAACTATCTGACAATGTCTCACTGTGCTATGCAGATAGTAAATTATATCTGCATGGGTATAACGGTGAAGTGGCCATGATTGAAGCCTCTCCAGAAGCTTATAAAGAATTGGGACGCTTTGCCCCTACAAATCAACCAGCCCACACCAAACCCATGGATAGTGTATGGACATACCCAATTATATCTAATGGTAAACTTTATATTAGAGACGGTAATTCACTGTGGTGTTACAGCATCAAATAAACATATCAGATATTTGTACGTAGATTGAAAATAAAAGGGATGGGATAAAACTCATCCCTTTTTCATATAGATGTTATACTCTGCTAGATCCCTTTTTCATATTGAGCATTGGTTGATGGATTAATAATTTGGAGAAGCTCATTTTGTGAATCAGGATTTCCATTTAGAAGATTTTCAAAAAGCGTTATTATACTTGCCTTATCCATCTCAATTTTAGTCTCGGTTTTAATGTCCCTTAAATCAATAAAAATACTGGAGAAAGTATCTGGCATATCAGTAACAATATCTGTGTTTAAAAAATTAATCTCATTATAGATAGTATGATAGTTCCCCTCCGATTTTTCAATATACAAATTCACATCTTTCAGATTTGTGATTGAGGCAATTTTTTCACACTCTTGAATACACTGCTCATTAACAACAGCCTTTTCACATCCTGTAACCGGATGAAACAGACACTGCCTGCTGGTCATCATTACAATTGGATGATAGATACTATAATAAAGCTTGAAATCCCGGGGGCTGTTAATTTGTTTTATCTGATTTCTACTAATTTCATTTGAAATGAAGGCACCATAACAGTTAAAATTTTCCTTTAAACAGATAAGACTATAGGAATTAACAATATTAAGATAGGGACCGGCTATCCACGGAATTCCTTTGTCACAAGCTTCATAGGCTATTCCAGTATTGTTTGTTACAATAAGTTTGGGCTGCACCTGGTGAAGTAATTCTACCGCAGCTCTATAATCTTCGCCTATTAAAACAGAGGGGAACCAGGGAAGTAATTCTTTATCTTTTTTAAAGAGATCGATAAGTTCAGACAATTTATGTTTAAAACAATTTGGAAGTTGGAAATAGATAACGGCAGGGCTCTTTTTACATTCAGGCACATCCTTTAATGAGGAAATCAGTACTGAAAGGGCTGGTTTAATCTTTAATAAATCTTTTTTCTTTAAGACGGGTAAAGCAATGGGCCCTATATTTTCTTTTGCATCATTCAATAAAAATAAAATTCTTTTCTTTATTGAAGTAAGCTCTTTAAACGGTATAAAAAGATCACCTTGAAGTCCATCTAGTTCTAGATGCTTAATGTAATATTCTGTGTCATTTATGGCTTTAAATCTTTTCAATACCATTTTATAATTTAAAGCATGTGTGTCTACCTTTAACAGATCAATTTCTGAAAGCACCGTGAATGAAGTGTAAGGAGATTTTACTGTTACTTTTAATGGAGAATCACATTCACCGGAAACGCTTATCATTAAAGGCGTTTTTGCTATACTTAATTGGTTAATTATATTTTGAGCCGTCGTTTTAATTTCTTCTTTTTCTTCATACAATTTTTCTTGGTCTTTTTCCATTGCTTCATTAGTAGAGTAATTATTGACTTCAGCAAGATGTTTAATTGAATGATCCCTGGGATTATCAATAAACATGTCTTTATTTATATCTCCCATCAAAAAAGCATTGCTAAAGTCCCGGTTAAACACCTTATATAAATCACTATTGTTATTGTTTAGTCTATTTTGATTATAAAAACTCTGCAGTTGTTTCCTCCAGGTATTTACCACCGTATACACATAATCGAACTTCTTTATTCTTCCTTCAATCTTTAGTGAATCAACCCCGGCGTCAGACAGTTCTTTGAGATCAAAATAAGCTGAATTATCTTTAAGATTAAGAGGATAACTTTTACCTTCAGAAGTGAAGACATACCTGTCTCTACAGGGTTGACTACATCTGCCACGATTCCCTGAGTTCCCTCCAAGAACAGAACTTATATAACAAATGCCAGAAAAAGAAATACAGTAGGAGCCATGTACAAAAACTTCAATCAGAATATCTTTTTTGTGTGCAATCAACGAAAGAGCTTTTATCTCATGGATATTTAACTCTCTTGACAGGTTAATTTGAGTAGCACCCAGCGTACTTAAAAAATGTATTTGACCTTCATTATGAGTTGTAAGCTGTGTTGATGCATGGATTTTCAGACCTTTAAAATATCTGGATAATAGATAAAACAATCCTAAATCCTGAATAATAACTCCATCTATACTTGTGTTAATTAGTCTATTCAATAGGCTTATAAGGGCCGGAATTTCACTTTCTACCATTATGATATTAAGGGTTAGAAAAATTTTACAATTATTTCTATGTGCAAGATTTAAAATCCCATTTAAATCTTCAAAATTTATATTTACGGCCCTGTTTCTGGCATTAAATTTACTCAGCCCACAATATATAGCATCTGCCCCCGCTACTATTGCAGCCTTAATAGAATCAATATCCCCACCTGGTGCCAGTAATTCAATTTTTCTTTTCAAAAGATTAATTGTACCCCTGTTAATACATTATTCTGTAGCCCATTTTTAGTTGGAAATCTCTTTTAGTCTTATTAGCTGCTGAACATAGAGAGGAAACGTAACAGTTTTATCAATATAGTCAAAAACATACATAAAGACTACAAATACTACATCATATTTTGAAGGGACTAGAAAAGTATGGTTACAAGGTAAAAAGGAAGCAGGATCCAGATTGATACCGGGTATTGCCAGCAATACCCGGTATCAAGATTCTTATTTCCCATTTCTTTGTGACAACAAAGCCGCTAAAAACAACGTCGTAGTCATGAAACATGCAGCCACACCCAGAAACAATGCACCGCCCAATGAACCGAATCCTCTCCAAATTGAAAATACAAGCGAACCAAAACCCAGCATAGTTGTAAGAGATGTCAGCAGAATAGCTTTACCGGTAGAGGCGAAAACAAGGCGGAGGTTGGAGCGTCCTTCTGCTACCCAGCGGTGGACAATATGCACACCATCATCAATGCCAATTCCAATGATCATGGGCAGGCCCATCACATTGATTACAGTAAATTGCAAGCCGAATAATCTCATCAACCCGACCATCCAGACAGCACCTGCAGCCAGTGGAATCATAGCTAACAAAGCATGGCGCGGATTGCGGAAATCTGCCCACAAGAGGAAAAAAACAACAACAACAGTCAGCAGCAGTGCATTGCGGCCGTCTTTTCCGATAACCTGAATCAAAGCATGAAAAATTGAAGGCATACCCGTAACGTGAGGGGTAATCCCTTCCATATCAGCAGTGAAACGCTGCATAAAGCTCAGATCTATCCAGATGCTACTACTGGGATATACTGTCATCAAAAACTGAGATCTGTCTCTGTTAGCGTATCGATCCAGTACAGATTCCGGCAGATCAGTAATAGCAAGCGTACCGGGCTGTGTCAGACGCATTACAGCCGCATGATAACGCGGTGCCAATTGCCTGTGCAAATCGGCAAGGCGGGATTGTGCCTCTCTCTGCTCAAGCGTTGATTTTAACAATGCGAATATGTTCGCAATCTCAGGCTGGTCCGGATCGCCAACCAACTCAGCACACTTATTCTCCACCTTGGTTTGCATGCCCATAAAGGCCATATCCTGCATTTCAATAATATTCATCTCAAGACGTTCAACTTCTGTTTGAAGTACCTTCAGATTCGCCTGTGAAAAGTATCTGCGTATTTCAGTCTTTTCAATACATGTTTTAATGGAGCGTATTATTTCTCCTCTGCGTATCTGCTCCTCCATCGAGGGTAAATATGCACCAATATCTTCAACCATGGCAACAGAACCCAATCTTCTTGCCTCTTTAGCCAAACTGCGGGATTGCGCAGGTGAATCTGTAAGTATGAGACCATAATCCATAGACAAGTCAAACTTATCCAATATTGTATCATTAAGCGTGACTGATTTAAGTCCCTTGGGCTCCATGTTTAAGTAGTTTTGATCGAAAGTGATTTGAGAAGCCTGCCAGGCCATGAACAGAGTCAATCCGATTGCAATACCCAATGTCAGCCATTTTCGTTTAGCCAATCCCTCACCAATACATCCCATAAATCCAAAGGACAGATCTCTGTGCTGCACAACTTTAAGGCCTTTTGCCAGTCTACGATCAACCGCTCTTTCCCGGAAGACAAGGAAGACAGGGAGAACTAAAAAAGTGGCAGCCAGAATTGCCAGCAACCCAAGTCCGGTGACAATGCCCATCTCTTTCATGCCCCGTGAACTGGAGATTATAAGTGTCAGAAAAGCAAAAGCCGTGGTCACACCACCCGTAATAATGCCTTTGCCATTGGTGACAAAGGTATGCTGAAGCGATGCTTCGATGGAATCACCCAAGGCACGCCGCTCAGTAAAACCAGATATCAAATGTACAGAAAAATCAATGCCAAGCCCCAGCAAGATAACTGCCATCATCTGTGTCATGATATTCAACTGTCCAACCAATAACGCCGTAAGCCCAACAGCCCAGATAATACCTATCAGCAAGCTGCCAATGGCCAGCAGCGGGGCAATCCACATACGGAATGCAATAATAAGGAGAATCAAAATAGCAATCACTGCGATACCCGTAGTTGCGCCCAGACTCTGCTCAGCGTAGACCATTTCATCACGACCCAGCGGAATCATCCCCGTAAGTCCCGCTTCCACATCGGGAAAACTCTTCAATGTATTATCAAGCAATGCCTGAACAGCATTAGTGCCCTCTACCATCAAACGTGCATCCACAACCGAAAATGTGGGCACGGCATTCAGGATCAAAGCTTTCCGGTCGTATGATAAAAAGTAGGGTTCACCAATGAGCAGGCGGTCTATAGCTGCATCAATCATCCCATTAGAGATTACTTCTCCATCAGCTGCACTCTGAAGCAAGGCCACCATGCCGGAAATACCATCAAGAAAACCGACAGCACCATCCTCTTTCTCCCGCGATGAAAGTGATTCCTCACGCTGCGTATACTCCCTCTCCATGGCATTATTGAGATTAAAAAGCAGGCCAGAGAGATTGGGATCACTGAACACATCCTGGATATTTCTCAGATCATCAGCCTTGATGAGACGCAGCCCATGATCCTTTAGAAACTCGATTTCCCGTTTGTAATCCACTCGCCGGATCAGTGACTTATTTATGCGGTCTTGTAATTGAACAATTTCTTCAGTTGAAGCATTTTTAGAACGAAGTTTAGCGATTTGTTTCTGCATATTTTGATTTTGCGATGTATCTTTCAATGCCAAAAGTTGTGGTGCCAATGCATCTGCAAAGTGCTTAATCTGCATCTCTTCACCCTGAACTACAATTACAATAGATGTAGCAGTGGTAAATTCATCGATGATTTTATTGTATTGAATAGTACGGGGATCATTGCCCGGTAGCAGATCAGACCAGCGCATACTGACAGTAAGTTTGCTTGCAAATCCTGCAAATACTAAAGTGATGACCAGAGCCACAGCGGCCATACGCCATGGATGGGCTGCATGCCACCCGGCAAATTGTTTTAAAAAACGTTCTCTCATAATTTATTCTCCAATTCATTGTGACAGCGATGATATACCGGACAGTGTACATTCTTGCAGCTGAGGCACAATTGTCCAATGCCAATCCCAAAGAATGTTGCGCCTATCAATACGCCATATATCAAAAGTGTAATCCACTGACCCCATAGTCCAACAACGGGAAAGAAGAGCATTGTCACCAGGGCAATACCGACCATCGACATTTCCATTGCAGTATAAGGCCCTACTGGTCGATTGACCATTCGGACCATTAAACCGGGGATAATATGACCACAATCGTGCTTGCTCTTACACTTGGCACAGAACAATAAAAGGATGACAAGTGCCCCGACAACGCAAATGCCCATATAAATCATTCCCAACTCCATGGATTTCTGAAATAAAGAAAACAGCACAACACCGCCGGCCAGAGCCGCAATAATGAGCACCAATATTCCAATCACTTTCCGTTTCATAAGATAATCCTCCTTGAGTAATATACCCGCTGTTCTTCTTTTTACAGAACGTTCCCATACAGAGCAGAGGAATGAATAAAATTTTCACTCTACCCCAGCCACAAAAAATTAATCCGCTACCAAGATCCCGGCTAAAAGATTGCCGGGATGACTTAGAGGGAGGAGCGTGTACAACATATCATCCGGATACATCATCCACAAAATGTCATCTGTGTTTTACCTCTGAGTTCCGCTCTGCTTCGTTTCTTCCGGCGGTGCTCTTAATCTCTAAAAGAAGCAGCACCCAAAAGAAATTTGCCTACGAAACAGAGCGGAATCAACGAAAAAAAGATTCAATTATATTAAAAGCGGGTTTTTTCGTTTATTTTTTCTCCGCTCTTTTTCGTCTTCTTCGTAGGCTACAGCTCTTCTCCTCTCCGCTCTGCTTTGTTTCTTCCATTGGATCAGCCCAATTCTATTGTATTTCTACTGCCTAAAAATACACCCTGGCCCTTACAAGACCACCATTACCCATACCACTGTGATAGAGAGCATCATCTTCACCAAGGTAAATGTTGCCATAGGCTGTAATCTCAACATTCTCAAGTAATGTCCAGTTCATTGTAGGCAGCAATGCAGCACTTCCATCAGAAAGTACTGCAATTGCTGAGAGCCCCAAACGCATGAAATCAGTCACAGAAAACAGAGCCATGGCATATATCTGGTCCCGGGCCAGGGTCTTCTGTTCAGCAGCCAGGAAGCGCATCCAATCATTAAGAGAATAATCTTCTTTGTCGGCAATACCAATTCCACTCCTGAAATACTCTGCTATCACATAACTGCCGTTTTCAAAAGTATAATCCATGCCAATAAGCAGATCTTCATAATCATCACTGTTATCCATATAGTGCATTGCAAATTCACCCCATACACCTAATCCGAATAATTCGCCTGCCATATTGAAACCGATCATTCGACATTCATCCTGTATCTGCACAAAACCAGGTGCCAGAAGATCAAGAGTAATTTGTGTATAATCATGAGGCTGCCACATTGTCTCTGCACCAATTATTGTACAATCAAATCGCCCCAGTGTGGCCTTCAACTGCAACATCTTTGTTGAGGAAGTCCAATTATCCTGAGGCGAATATACTGCCGTGAATGTAGCTAGGTTGGATAAAGGCCAGTCCAGCCGAATGCCGTTATGGCCAGGTTGTTCATAGGCCGGATCCATGAGATCTTTTGTATTAAAAATATCTGTAGGATTCCAGGCATAACCGCTGCCAAAAGAAAGTTGCTGCTTGCCAACGGTGATGTCCATTCCTGTGAAAGCAAGCTTAATATATGCATTATCCAGATATTGACGATTGACAAAAGGCAGCACATATGGATTCATCTCAATACCAAAAAATTCCAGTAATACTGCCTCACTTTGTGCTGCCTCAGGCAGAAGATCTAATACCGGCCACTCAGTTTTGCCGTGATAAGTGATATAATTAAAATTGGCACCAAATTTAACAGATTCTCCAATTTGACCTTCAAGATCAAGTCTCAATTTATTCGATTGAAGCTGTACAAATTCATCACTGATTTTTGCACCCATAAACTGAGATTCAAAGTAACCAAATATGCTGATTGCTTCCTGTGCCGTGGCCATGAGCGGAAGGCTGAATAAAACCAGTAGAATAAACCGTTTCATTGACGCAACCCCCTTTCAGTGAACATAGAGGCAGAAAGATCCATATTATAGTTAATCTCCCTGAAAGTTATTTCCGTACTGGTGCCGTCATTCAAGTTTTCCATGATCATATGCATGGCTGTGGGTATGTCGTCAATCATGCGGATATCAGATTGTATCAGCCGCTTATAGACACGCTCCGGCTGATCTTCATCATAATAGTCCATGCGGATTGGTACGAAATTTTCCTGTACAACCCAAAGAATAATCTTGCTGTACCCAACATCGCTGCCCTGTTTTTTTAATAATGCCACTTGATAACAATCCAGATCATTTATTCTATCATCATCAAGACGGCGGGCTTGATAATCTGTCAGAAAACTATCTCCTGATCCCATATCCTCATAAGAAAAATCCGAGCCCTCCATCTTCTGCTTTTTGGCATGTGAGGCCAGTTTTCGAACTCTTTTGGTACGGGCAAAGTACATCCAAATATCATCGGCATGGTTGAGCATGAGTGTTGCCTGCCCTTTGAGTCGCCTTGGTTGTATGTAGCGCACAAGGTTTTTTTCTCCTTCATCCATGCTCCATGAATTATAGACAAATGTTCGCTTTTTATCTCCCTTGCCATGAACTATCATTTCAATCTTCGCCTGAGTTGAACTTGGATTCATTAAATCATTAACCTTTTGGATAATAGCCTCACCCGTCATCTCCTGTGCAGGTAGAACTTGTGGAAAAAACGGCATTGCACAAAATGAGATTACACCAAACCAACTAACACAGTTATTCATAACATTCTCCTACGTCAAGTCGACCGACCAGCCGGTCAATAATTGTTTATAAAAAAATCCTTTATTCAGACAGACCAGTGATTACTATATCTGCAAATTCTTTCAGAGCCTCTTCAATTGGAAACAGGTCTTTATCCATCAACCATTGCAGAAATAGCCCATCCATTGATCCGATAATCATTGCAGCAACAGCCAGGGTGTTCATAGGTCTGAATTTTTTCTGTAGAACACCTTGATCCAAAATACTCTTAATTTGTAGTCTGTATTGATAATACATCTCTGTCATAGCAGCCAGACCTTTGTCCTGTCCCTTACGCATGCTCTCAGCCCATATCTCAATCATGAGATTGGCAAATTCTCTGAACTCGGAATTCAACATCTCAGACCAAGCCATTATATATACACGAATCTGCTCAACCGGATCTTCAACATCGATTAGTTTGCGTTCAATAAGAACACCCATTTCTTCTACAAATACCTCAAATGCCATCCAGAACAGTTCATCTTTAGATTTAAAATATTCATAAATGGTACCCTTACCAATACCGGCTGCCTGAGCAACATGGGCCATCTTTGTATTAGCCAAACCGCTTTCGGCAAACACACGGATAGCCGCCTTAAGGATGTGATTCTTTTTTTCAGATTTATCTACAACTTTCGGTGACATTGTGACCCTCAATTTATTTTTGACCGACCCGCCGGTCAATTAAACTACGATAGTATACGATGATTTGTTTCAATAGTCAAGGTTTTTTTACCTTCTCACATGTAATGAACGCTCGTAGCTCTTATCTATTTCAATTGAATGGCTTCAAATAATTATTGCATCACATTATCATTGTACCTATATTATTTTATTATCTTCAACTTTACAATTAAGACGGCAGAGTTAATATGAGTTGGAAAAGAGCAATTCATTCTACAGCATTAATCCTCTTTATTGTGTATATCATACTCCTTTTGTATGCATATTTGTGTGGAGATCAACTTATTTTCCGTCCTCAATCCGCATCCTACATTGATACAAAGCATATACATAAAGTAAGCATGCCCGATGGAAGCCTCATATCAGTACGCTTATTATTGCATCCAACTGCCAGATACACAATCCTCTATAGTCATGGTAATGCCGAAGATCTTGGAGATATTAAAGATATACTTCATCAATATTACGAACATGGATTCTCAGTCGTTGCATATGATTACAGTGGTTATGGAACAAGTCAAGGATCACCTTCGGAAGAAACTGCGTATACCAATATTCGAGCAGTCTATGAATTCATCATTCATAGTTTACATCGTTGTCCGGAAGAGATAATACTTTACGGACGGTCTATTGGTTGTGGTCCTACAGTTGATTTGGCAAGTCGCGAGCGTGTTGGAGGAATTGTGCTTGAGAGTGCGTTTACATCTGCATTTCGGATGCTGACAAAAATCTCTGTGTTCCCATTTGATAAATTTGATAGTCTTCGTAAAATCCCCTCTGTCTCTTGTCCCATACTTGTAATTCACGGGAAACAGGATGAGACCATTCAGCTATGGCACGGACAACGTCTGTATGAACATATTCGTTCTCCGAAAATGCGATTATGGGTTGAACATGCACATCATAATGATGTCCTATGGATTGCAGGTAAGCACTATTGGGAAACTATGAAACAATTTATCGATCTTATTGAAAAGGAAGGATACGAACGATAGCATGGGACAATAATAAACGGGACAAAATTCCACTCCGTTGTTACTGATGAGCTCCTTAATCATTTCCCTATTAAGAGTTCAACACAACCCGTTACATGGAAAAACACAAAATCAAATCCAAAATACATTGATTTCATGTTATCCATACAACGTGCTGCGGTTTTCCCTTTATCTGAGAAAAGTTTTTTCACACTGACTTATTATTTACTCACTCCTCAGCGTTTCCACAGGATTACGTCTCACAACACTTATTGTCTGATTGGCTATTGTGATAACTGCAATACCCACCATGCCAAGAATAGCCGGAAGCAGATGATGAAATCCAAGTGAGATACGATAAGCATACTTCTCAAGCCAGTGTGCAGCCAGCCATAAAGATATAGGAGAGCCTATTACAATAGCCCAGAAGATCCAGCGGAAGAATACGCTGCTCATCTTTATGGCAGAGCTCCAAAAAGATGCACCCAACACCCGTCTGATGGCCATCTCCCTGGTACGCCGTTCAGCCACAAAAACTGCCAAACCATAGAGACCCAGTGCAGCAACTATACAGGCAATAATTGAAAATGAAAGAATAATGCGCTTGGTCAATTGATCCTCTCTGTATTGCAGGGCAAATTCATCTTCTAAAAAGAAATAGCGGAATGGTTCTGATGGAATAACTTCCTTCCATATTTCCTCCAGCTTATTCAAAGTAGTGTTGATATTATCCGACGTCACTCTCACTGAAACCTGATCAAACTCGTTCTGATTATAATGAATGAGCAGAGGGCTGATAGGCTGGTGCAGACTGTTAAAGTGAAAATCTTTAATAACGCCTATGATCCGGCCTTTTTTTGAACTGCGCGAAAAACGCTTGCCTAGGGCTTGTTCAGCACTGCCCCATCCCAATTTTTTAACAGCTGCTTCATTGAGAACAAATCCTTCGGTTTTATCTGTTTCTATCTGCTCATCCAGATAACGGCCCGCCACAATTTCAAGATCATATGTATCCAAATAATCATAATCTGCCCATATCATAGGCATTGAGATCATACGCCCATCTTCATAGCCTTCCGGTGTCACCGTCAACTGATTGATTGTCTGTCCCGGTATTTTTGATGAAACTGTAATCGCTTTTATACCCTGTTGGTTGAGTAATCTATCTCTGAGTACAGGATACTTCTCACTGTTTCCCTGTGAACCGTTAATAGGCAGAACAACTACCTGATCATCTGTAAATCCTTTTGGTTGAGACTGCATATATCGCAGCTGACTCACCATGACAGATATTAATGAAAGGAGAATCAATGTGATACAGAATTGAAAGACTACCAGAACTTTACGGAGCGCAGCATTACCTCCCCTTTCTGATATAGAATTCTGCAATACAACCAGAGGTCGATAATTTGACAGGACCATAGCAGGATAACAACCCGATATTGTACCAACAAGCAGTGGCAGCGCAATTAGTGTGATCCACCCCAGGACTCCAGGAGTCTGCCAGTCAATCAGAATACCCGTTAATTTGAAAAAGAAAGTCCGGCTCAGAAGAACAAAAAAACCGGCCAGTAAAGCAGCCAAATAGGCTACCAGTATTGATTCACCAAGAAACTGAATTATCAATTGTTTACGGTTGGCACCAATTACTTTACGCATTCCAATCTCCCGTGCCCGTCTTGTAGCCCGTGCAGTCGCCAGGTTGATAAAATTGATACACGCCAGAGACAGAACAACTATTGAAATAATTAAAAAAAGTCTAACAATAGATTTATTTCCCACAACGGCCATCAAATCCGCTCTGCGAAAAAGTGAATTCAGATATATGTCCTTCAAGGGTTGGAGAGAAAATCTTTGGGTGAATCCCAGTTCATCTTCATGATCCGCAATATGTCTTTTGGAGAGTGACCATAATCCATCAATGAGCATCTGAGAGGGTTCTGCTGACTGTAATCTCACATAAGTATAATAGGAATGATTCCACCAGCCGTCATTCAGAGGATTCCATTCCCTGTCCTTCCATAAGTTAACCAATGTTGCCATAGAAATTAAGGCCGTGAATTTAAGATGAGATTTTTCTTGATTAGTATGGAGCACACCGCTTACCTGATATTCTAAACTGCCTATACTTACTGTTTCACCTACAGGATTATCATCACCAAATAACCGCTGTGCCAGATCGTTGCCCAGTATCACAGTATTGGGTTCCTCTAGGGCAGATCCCACATCACCATACTGAAGATCAAATGGAAATAATTCCAGAAAATCCTTATCGGCCATTATCAGGCTTTCTTCAAAAAAGGAACGGTCTTTATATTTCACGATTCTGTCAAAGCGTCTTAATCTG
Source organism: bacterium (assembly GCA_023139105.1). Taxonomy (GTDB): domain Bacteria; phylum Zhuqueibacterota; class QNDG01; order QNDG01; family JAGLOF01; genus JAGLOF01. The sequence continues at coordinate 15,650 of JAGLOF010000028.1, read as the reverse complement.
ATTGCACTCTCTACCTCTGGATATTCTAAAAGTAGGTTGGACATTACTGTTGGAGGCGTTAAAGCACTTTTCTCTGCATCCTCTCCCTGCTGCTGAAAGAGCATGTTGATCCTGAAAATTCTATCCCCATCAGGTTGAAATTTGTCAAAAGAATTCTCATGCCGGACATAGAAGAGAATAAACATAAATACAGCCATTCCCAGACCAAGTCCCAAAACATTGATGATAGTAGAAAGACGATTTTTCTGTATGTGCCGCCAGCCGGTTTTCATTGTGTTCAATGTCATATCAAGACTCCTCTGTAGTATACATATTGAATAAGTGTAGAACGCTTTCATAGTCTGCAGCGCATACCAGTAGTTTGATTTATTTTTGCCTATCTGTTCTAAATGATTCTGGTATCCTTCCATTAGATCTCCGGAAAGACAGAAACGTGTTTCATATTCTGATAAAGAACTGATAATCCATCGTAAAAACAGTGGTGGATTATATATCTTTTGCCTGATCACGATTTAAACTCCATGTTTGGAATACCTGACCACAATTGCGCCTGCAGTTCTCTGGCAGCCTGCAAAGCTTTTTTACCCTCAAGTGTCAGACTGTAATAAGCTTTCCGTTTCCCACCACGGATAGCCGTTGGTTCTCCCATTCTGGAATTCAGGTAACCTTTTTTTATCAATTTATCCAGATTATTATAAAGTGTCCCATAGGCTACTTCTTTTCCCGTATGTTCTGAAAGCAGGTTCTGAATCTTAACTCCATAAGCCTCATCAGCAAGCTTCCAGATTGCTATTAGTAATATCTGTTCATTTAGTGTAATAGGCATTTGTACACCTCTCTTATTTTATCGATTTTGTCGTTTTAATATTATATCGATTAAATCGTTAAAATGTTTCAAAATATTTTTCTGTATTTTATTTTCTTGGTGGGATAACACGATGTAGATCAGAATCGATTTCAATGAAATCAAAATCGATTTTTTCACCACTATTAATCATATCATTGAGGAATATTTTCATTTTGCCAGAGGCAGCATTTGCGGAATCAGCTTGAATCACTTTTTGTATATCCGGACAAAATTGGTAGAAATCAGTACCCTTCTGCCATGCAATACAATTAATCTCATAATATGGCCTGAGTATCAGTTTAACATATGGCACATGTAAATGTTTGTCGACCAGTTTCTGAAATTCAAGTATACTGATCAACTTTGAAACACATTCATTAACTCCTACACGCATTGCCTTATATGCAAGCATCTCATTAATCATAGGTGCTAATAGAAAAACAGGAGAAGCATCGTATTTATTAATACCTCTGATTATCCTGGCAAAGTGCAGACCTGTCTTGGTTTTTAATTGATACTCAACAAAAAAACATGCAATTTCCGGCAATTCAGCTATAATTTCTTTTGCCTCAGCCATAGACTGGGCAGCAATAATATCAGCCTTTTCCTTAAAGGTATTTTCCAGACGTTTTTGTGCAATACGATTATTATCAAGATAAAGAAAGATCGGTTTTGCCATTACTTGTTCCATTTTTAAGTGTTGACATGCATATCGAAATATAAATACATAAAAAAAGGCACATTCATGAAAATATACAAATCTTCAAAAAACATGCCAGAATAAATAACCACTGGAATAAACTAAGTCACAAAAAAAACAGAACCTACGCACTCCTGATACCTCTTCTTGGTATTCTGTGGATAAATGTTCTTTCTTTTAAGCGCCATTGCTTCTTTCTGGTATTTTACGGAATTAGTAATATGGTTTTTCCAGGTATTATATGGAATAAATTTTCATACCCGTGTTTGAAATGATTGCGTGATTAATGGACAGTTCCTGCTGAGCTTTGAGGGGACTGCCGCAGTCGTCCTGAAGGAACGGACTCCTTGCATTGACAGGCGTTTATCACGAAGATTTCGGAGCCTCCCTGCACTGCCCGATATCGAATTACAGTGATTTTTAAGTGAAATTTACAAGAGCGAATATTGAACAGTAGAATATAGAATGTAGAATTCCCAAGGAGCTCTTACTTCGATATTGGTCATTGGATATTCATCATTTATAGGGACCGCTAAAAGATTCACCAGTCCAGCGGGAGATACATTGCCCCCGGGGAATCAGTGAAAGAGCAGCACTGACACCCCGGGGGCTAATTTATTGTAGAGCCGGGCTGGGAGGCTCCGTGTGCTTTGTGTGGAGTTGTGCGAGGGGAGCTTCTATAATTTTCTAATTTCTATCTGTGGTAAAATTCAGTATTTACCCACTTAAATCAACAGAATCAGAAAAAATTCTAGGCATCTGCTTTCTGCTCATCATCAGCAGATATTGCAAGTGCCTCAGCAACACGATGTTCATAACCAGCTTCAAAGGTGCCAAGTATAAAGAAAACGAGTATATATAACATGGCACCCAATATCACAATCCACACAATTGCAGTATTCGTTGAGCCGATATGGACGGTACAATAAGGCGAGACTATATAGACAATGGCAGAAACTATCAGCATTAAAATATTGAATAGTGAAGCCCTGAGGATTCTTGCTCTGCTACGTATACCTTCAATAAAACTAATAACCGGCGTAATTCCGGCTCTTGAAAGCAATGCTATACGCGGATCAGCAGACTCACCCACCAATTTCTTCTGTAGCCAACCTTTGCCAGCAAATATTCGTTTAGGATTATAAATAGCTACCAAAAAACTTGCCAGACGATCTACCAATATCCCAACAACATAGCAATTACTCAATAGAATAATCAGAATAAACGCATTCCAGGGCGTTAGCAGTTCCAAACCTCTCCGCAGCCATTCATGACCTGTAGATGCAAGAATTAATAAAAAGATCCAGATAAACGCCTGCAAACCAATGACAAATAATTCAAACACAGCAAATGCGGACTTCATAGCCCCTCCATACAAGAAATGATTAACCTGACATCCTAAATACTCCCAGGGGCACAGCCCCAAAACGATCGGGATAGTTTTTATCTTATTATCCTGTTGATCCTGTAATCCTGTCTATTTTTTTGCTTCCCGCTCTTCTCCGTGACATTTGGAATCAGACTGCTAGCGCAGCAAGAGCATCCTCTGTACTTTCTGGTATGAAGCCGCTTTCATGAGCAAGAGATAAATACCACTTGCAACTGGTCTGTTATTAGAGTCCAATCCATCCCACTCAACGGAATAGTGCCCTGCAACTTGAAGAGCTGAATGAAGCACAACTACCTGTTGGCCCTGACTATTATAAACTATCAGATCGACAGGTGCAGCTTCTGGCAGTGAATATTCAATAATAGTACCGCCGTTAAATGGATTTGGATAGTTAGGCATAAGCGCATAAGAACGTGGTATACTGCTATCTTCTGTAACTACGCCTGTCACGAGCTCAATGGAGTGTACCTGTGTGGAGACCGTTTGCAGTCCACTACGATCAACAGCCAGAATACGCCAATAATAGCTACCGTCACCATAAGATAATGGCCAGTAGAGTGTATATGCCGGTCTGTGAAGCCCGCCTATTTGTATTAATGGCACAGAATCAAAAGAGCTGGAACTGTCTAACTGAAAAACATATAAAACAGAATCCGGCTGGTCCGGATCTGTTGCTTCCTCCCATTGAAAATCAAAAGACTCGGGCCACGTGTCAACACTCAGGCCATCTTCCGGTGATAGCAATGCAAAATCATCAGGTGCATCATTGATAGAATAAACAGCTATAGATATTGTTACAGATGCTGTTTCATTCAAAGGATCCGTAACAGTGACTCTAAGTGTATCATTGCCATACCAATGCTCATCCGTATTTGTTACGGCCCATTGCTGCAATACCGTATCTTCAACAACTGATAAAAACCTGCCTGTAAATAATTGAATTGTCAAAGAACTGTCAGGATTATCGTCTTCAACTTGAGACAAGATCCAGGAACGAGTAAAGATCAGCGTATCATCCTCTGCAAATGTCGTATCGTTCATAGTAATAGCCGGTGCATCATTTCCAAATGTAGCTGTCATTGTAATTGAACTGTCAACAGTGAGAACTACAGGATTATCCAATCCATTGTAACTTCCCTGCCAGCCTGTGAATGAATGCCAGCCGCTCTCTGTGGCGGTAATCTGAATATCTGTTCCGTCAACTACCCACAAACCAGGCGGTGGAGGTTCTACTACTCCTGTACCCTCTGGCATAATTGCCGTAGCCAGGTAATACTCATGATCAAAACTGGCAGTTAATGATGTATCTGTTGTATCCACTGTGAACAAATGCGATGCATTAAGTCCATGACTCCAGCTACTGAATTTATATCTCTCGCCCTGTGCAGGCACTATTAGAGAATCAAGTGATATTTGATGAGTACTGCTCTCTTCCCATTGAAAGACTACAGGAGTTGGCACTGTTATACCGTCAATTATTACATCAAGTCCGGATGGCTGCGTATCTACTGTGACCCATTGCAAATTCACATACTCCTCTTGAACATAAATTACATCCACAGGAGTATTGTGCCGTATAACAAGTGACCTGGCCTGCTCAATATCCAGATTTTTGGGGAGAAAATATGTACCCCCGTAAAAATCCAACAAACCGGTAATATCATTCCCTAATATCTGAAGCCCGGTTTCACCAAAAGAGACACGGTCTGCGGAGTCATTTGCATTAAAGAAAATATCTTTGTAGTAAAGATTCTGCTCTGTTCCTAAAGGTTCTCCTGTTACATTAATAATACCCACTATAGAAGCAGTATCCAGCACGGCATCTGCATCATCGGGATTTGCATGCATGAGATACCAGTTGCTTCCTGGCCATTCCAGAGAATGATCAAAATCTTCATCAGGAAGTGCATCAACTCTGATATTAGCATTATTATCATTCTGCATCACCATACCTGACGCAGAACTGCTCAAATCAAAACTCAAACGCATCTCTCTTACATCACCTTCACTTATTTGCGGAATATTTAAATCATCGGCTCGCCACTCAGTGTATGCAGGATAATATGCAGTGGAAAAACGCAGCGTATCTCTAAAATTCATTGTATAACCAACAAAGCTGCCATGAGCATGAATATCAAGTGCAAGCTGCCTATTTAAACGTAGAACCTGTGACGGTGCGGCCTTTACATCGATTTTTTTAACAGTGATCCTGATAGATGCACCAAACAATATCTCCACTCTCTCATCCATCTCTTCTCTCAAGGTAATAGTCTTACTACCCAGCGGACCAAGGTCAATACGGATCTTTAAACGAAGCTTCTGCCTGTCCATTATATCCGGACTCATGGATCCGTCTGCATATTTTAGCTCCAGGCTCTCCTGAAAACCACTATCCATATGTATTGCACGGTAATATTCAGTGTCTATCTGATCCAAATCTGCATCATAACTTATATAGCTTTCACCTGACAAAGGCAGCGTTGAAGAGACATATAGATATAACCAGGCCGTTTCTGTTTCGAGATTATCTTTGAGCTCCACTGCCCATCGCTGTGCCCCCTGGTAGAGCATAGCTTGCGGCCACTGATCGCTTCGGGCTTTATCACCGGCATCTGCGGCCATGAAGACAATTTCATCATTGCCATCCAGAATGCCGTTGCATGCCTTGAAATAAGACCAGCCTCCGTCTTTCTCATCAATTTGGAATGGCACTGACAGCCACTGATCAAGATCAATATTATAGCTATACAATCTTATCAAGTCCACTGCTGAACCCTGCAATTCAGCAATACTGGCAGCGGGTAGCATTACCGGATTATATGTTCGAAAATTTAACTTACCCGGCGTCTGTGACAGGGCATTGCCAGCATCTATCAAAAAAAGAATGATTACTAAAAATAATACTGATTTTATTCGTTTGATCATAATACCCTCACTTTTCTTTATCATTACCAGCTGCCTTTAAGGCCAATTGTGTATGTGCGCATTGCCTGAAGGTTGCTCTCCATGGGAGCATAATTATACTGTAACAAATTATTGATGCCGCATAAGAAAGTCACGCTGTTCCACCTTGCCTGAAATCTGATATCTACAAAGTGCATAGGGACACGGCGGTTTATCGGATATACTTTAACTTTATCAATTTTGCTGGCATATCGATAATCGGCTTCGAAACGGAACGCTCCGGATTCCAGTGCTGTATTTACATTGAATAATTTATTAGGACGATATGTGAGCGGTTCATTCCACTGAAGATCTTCATGATCCATAATTGTTAATCCAAATTCCAGAGACGACATAAATGGCCGGCTGAAAAACCTATAATCTCTGCTGATTCCCGAAGAGAGTTCCATACCTCTAATCCTGGCCCGATCGATGTTTCTAAACTGAATCTGCCCCCGGATTAAATTAAGATGGGCCTCTATCAAATCAAAGTATTCATTGTCGAATACAGATACATCTACATGCCAATTTGAAGAAAAATAATGTTTAAAGCCCATATCAAAGGCCCACGATCTTTCTGCCCTTAATTCCGGATTTGCCACAATATTAAAGTTCATAACAGATAGCTCAAGAAAACGTTCTATGATAGTAGCAGCCCGGAACCCGGAACCGGCAGATGCACGAAAGATACTGCGAGTACCCAGCTCCCAATTCAATCCCAGTCGCGGGCTGAAAAGATCTTCGGCAAGGCCACCTTCTAACTGGTATCTGTCGTAACGCAGGCCAGCTGTCAATCTTATATTTTTACGTATTTCCCATTCATCCTGCAAATATGGCCCGATTAAATACCCTCTGTGTGATCCGAAAAATTCAGTTGAACCTCTGTCCATTTGGAACTGTAATCCACCTGTTATAGTGTGTGCAGGCCGGGGAATCCATGTGGCCTGTATTTCCAGACCCTGTCCATATGCCGGATCAAACTGAACACCCTGACCGAATTGGTTGCCCATTAATGAACGCACTAAAGATGCTCTGAACTGTAGCGCAAATTTAGCAGAGAATGGGACATTCAATTTGGCGTACATATTCAATTGATGAACCGTAGCTCTGTTAGCCAGATTAGATTCATCTACTTCATAGGGATCATTAGGGCCTTTCCATTGAACAAAATAACCTCTGTGAACACGGCTGAAAGCACCATAAATAATAATTGATGCCCCACCTGGAAATCTATAATTTAACTTGGCAGTAGCATTGATTTTAAGGGCTTCTCCTAACTGTGAGTACCCTGTAGTATTCAATCTTCCTGCAGAAAGCTGAACACCAAACCTGCTAAAACGACGCGAATAGCTGATATCTTCTCTTGTGTAATGTCGGGGAGAATCTGTCCACTGCCAGTCCTTATAATATGGTTTATCATAATAACCGCCGCTCCAGGAACATCTGAGAATACCATCGGGATCCGGATCTCTTGTAATTACATTTACCACACCGCCCAGAGCAGAAGAACCCCACAATGTTGATCCGGCACCCTTTAAAACTTCTATCTGCTCAATATCTTCAGGCGGCAGCATATCCCAGTTAAATGCGCCTGTGTCTGCAGCGTAAACAGGCACACCGTCCAGGAGTAATAAGACTTTATTTCCAGCTCCAAAGGTAAAACCGGTTGAACCGCGAATATTAATCTGATCACCTACAAAATGAACACCCGGAACTGTCTGTAGAATCTGTTTTATATCGGCTGGGTTCCGTCTGGCAATCTCTAATGAATTGATTACACTGATATGCACAGGAGCCTTGTCAAGACGCTGAGCAATCTTACCGGCTAATATTACTATCGGATCTGCTTCAAGTGCCGACTCTGTCAATTTGAATTGAATAACAGTCACTGCATCAGATCGTACAATAATATTTTCTATTGTCTCTTGTTTATATCCAATTCTCGAGGCCCTGAGTGCATATTGCCCCACAGGTAAATTAGATATACTAAACCGGCCGGATTTATCTGTACTGCTGCCTCGCGTAGTGCCAAGCACCATTACATTTACAGCTCTTAGAGGCTGCCCGGTCTTTTTATCTATAACACTGCCAGTTAATGCCGTCTGCGCCTGTATCTGTAAAGCAGAGATAAAAAAAAGAATGATCACACATTTAATTAATGCCATTATTCTCCCTCATTATTTATGAGAGACCAGTCGGTAATAATATCAATCCCGGCTCTTTCTTCATTAGTATTAATTGATAGTGGTAAATCATAGCTGCCAATTACATGGAAATCTGTCAGACCTGCATTTTGAGGGAGCCAAAAAACTGCAATATAATTTACAAGCCCATGACGCACCGGAAGCTTGTAGTCATAGGTCAATGTACTGGCATCAAAACCCGGAGATTGAGGACCTACACTGAAATCTATTGATTTCAACCATAGTAGATAATGGATATCCGAACTGGGTTTATATTGATAAGCAGCCACGGCAGTAGCCATTGAATTATCTGGAAATGGTCCGGAAAATTGAATCTTACCGCTAATAGAAGCATCTCGCTTCATCCTGTCCCAGTTAACATATAAGTCCATATGATACTGAGGCTTTTCTCCGGAAAGAGTAAAACCCAGAGGAAGCAGGTTATTATTAAGATCAAGTGGAAGACCCAGTACATCGGCAAAATTTGATTCTGTATCTGTACTGTACCACCACAAAGCTACCGCTTCATAACTGCCAAATGGCAGAGCAATTTCCGTCCACACCGTATCTTTATCTATAGGCAGACTATTGGGAGAATGAAACATTTCATTTATTGCATGAGGCGGAAACTCCGGAGAGACAGTGAGATAAATACCCTGAGTATTGGCAGGTGCTTCATTACGGAAAATAATCCGGACAGAAAGTTCACCAGGCAAAGGTGAAATACCATGATCAATATTACATTGAATATATAGGCCTGTAATGCATATTAAAACAAATAAAAGCACATACAAGCTGTTCTTTTTGAGCATATAAATCCTTCGTGTACTTTGTGATCTTTGTGCGAGAAGCACTTGTGTTTAAATTACCTCAGAAGAAGCAGCTTGCTTAGAGCAGTGTGATCTCCTGACTGCATATGTACAAAGTAGACACCTGATGAAGCTTCATCATTTTTATTGTCATAACCATCCCAATAGAGCTCATGCCTTCCTGCCTTGATATAACCATCATGCAATGTCCTGACCAGCCTGCCTGAAGCATTGTAGATACTGATTCGTATTTTTTTTACGCCTGATAATTCATACGGAATAACAGTCTGACCGTTAAAGGGATTAGGATAGTTTTGATGCAGCATGAAAATATCGGGCTGTCTATTATCCGGGTCATCTACACCATTCATGCATGCACAGAAATCCCCATCTACAATGACCGGATTAAGAATATTCTCATGTAGCAGCAGGCCGTCATCCCATATCATATTACCGGGAATAAAGTAAGCTACAAAGCCTAAATTCAGATCAACCGCGCGCTGAGATAGATTCTCAAATAATGTGCCATAATCACCAAATGACTGCCCGTCTCCGGTATCTCCGTTTATACTGTCAATCCAGGTACCATCAGACTGACCGCCATTAATATCATCTCTATAATAGAGTTGAATATTCTGCCAACCTGTATCCTTAAATGTGGTATGAGTAAATACAGATCCCTGATCCCCGGTGGTAAGCCCCCATGTTGACACAGGTATATCCAGTTGAGTATTCACAGTATCCGGGATCCCGTCAACCACTACATCACGGTTATAAGGATTATGATATGTCATGCCTGCAGCCTGCGGTGAAAAATCCCAGGATTGACGCAGAATATCCATTTCAATATAGATTTCATTCTCATTGCCAAAATATTTTTTTAGTGTATCAGGATCGAGAGAAACACCTCCGTCAATGGCACCACTGTAAGGATAAAATTTCGCTTCAACATAAAAAGCCAGCTCCGGAAGAATAAAACTTCCAAAACGTATTGTCTGACGCACATCGCGGATTATTCTTACTACAGGATCTGAAGAGTATTGATAAAAATAATTTTCAGTATCGGATTCTGGAAAAACATACAATACATCTCTCTCATTTGCCGCATTAACCTCTTCCAACCGACCAATGGGCAAGATAATGCCGGCTAAATCCATGAGGCCGACAAAGCGCATTTTCTGCGTATCAAATATATCTTCCCCGCTGCCAAAAGGGGGATGGATATTGATGTCTCTGATAACACCGCTGGCAGCATCCAGGCGTAAACTATATGCTGATGATGATACGGAATGTGTCTCTTTGCTATACACTAAATTATAAGGTCTGGGTGTAGCTTCAGTTATTGTATTGGATTTGTAGAGATAGGCGTATGCAATATCATCATCTGCATCTTCATAAAAAATACGTATCTCAAGACGATTATTACGCCGGGATTCCTGGTCTTCTATCCACTCCTGACCGGATACTTGTTCGCCCATGTCTCTGAGCATAAAGGCAAGTTCGTCTGAATCATCAAGCATGCCATTATCAGGATAAAAATGTGACCAGCGATATGTTGTATCCGGCAGGCGGAATTCATCGATAGCTTGGGCATACTCATCTATCTGAAAAGGCATTTTCTGCCACTGGCCGTTTTTAAAAGCATATAGATGTAGATCTTCTATTGCATTTTCATAAAAACCCTGTAATATACCACCTTTTATCACTACAGGTTCATACTCACGCTTTTCCAGGATGGATTGTGCAGTAGCTGGCATAAACATATTAGACAATGCCAGAATAGCAATAAATACCGTCTGAATAATTGAATGCATGGCAGACCTCTATTTAAACATCTGAATTTGATCTATTAAACGGTCTTGATAGCACCATGTTCCCCGGCACTGTAATCCGGAATAGAGCCTGAATTGTTGTAGTATCCCTATATTTTACAATTTGTTATTTCATTTGTCAAGGAAGATATATTGAATGATCAGATATCTATGGTTCAACAAATAGATACCCTTACTTACTTAGTGCTCTTATCCCAGCCTTATACCTGGCCCTTATACTCATGAAGGCGGCATTATAAATGCCCGATTTAAAATCCGGAAAACTCCATGGATACGGGTGGTACTGGCCCTTCTCATATCTGAGAGTCAAATCAGCCCAGATACCATTATTTAATAATATCTTCTGAGCATTGTATTTGGCAGATGCCAATACAATTTTATCAAAATCCATATATCCCGGATCAAGATTAACTCTGCGAGAACCTCCAACAGCCAGAGCCAGCTCAACTTCATTAGTTTCAAGTTTGATAGCAGTGATATCTTCTGCTGATATTAGCTTTTTAAAGCTGATAAAATTACGATAAATGGAAGGACCCATCTCCGGCACATAATAGTCTGTAGCTGTGAAATCAAAATCCTTGCACCTGTAGTCAATTTGGCCGTAGAGTGATTGTACCAGCTCCAATGCATGTTCAAATTGAACCACATCACTATATAAAACACCGATAAAGAGCTTAACCGGCATGATTGTTTGCGGTATCATGGTGTACTTCCTGATCCTGGTGCATGAAGGCCTGTTTCCCGTTTATTTGCCAGATTCTCATTAACAGCGGCCAATGCTTCTTCTACAATAACTGCATCAATACCAAATATCTGATGGATCTGATTATGATAGTCTGTCTTGATCTTCTTACTCCTTTTCCCTGTAGGCGATGTCTCTCTGAGGTAATCCCTGTGAACATATATCATTCTATCATTGGTGATTTTATTAAGACAGAGTCCTCTCATGCCATTCCATGTAAAAGAATCAAGCCAATGTTGATAAAAAACATCCGATGGTGCAGGTATATCTCTCCACTTATAACGCCACTTTCGTTCACCTGTCTGGATTGTAGATAGATGATAATAATCTGTAATCTTGTCATAATCCAGCTCAACAGTTGAAATTGAAGTTTGTATCTGTGAAAGTCTGTGCTCATTTAACCTTAATGGATTAACCAGGAGATATCCCGGATCAAGAAGGAACTTTTCACCTCCCCAGCGTAATACCAGTGCACAATGAGTATTCGGACCATAACGCATATCAGCCATTACCGGATAGGCATCAAATCCGGCAGCACCTAAAATCGATAGTAATGTGTATGTCAGTGAAAAACATGTTCCACCCAAACCGTATGCATCAAAATCGGCAAATACTTCATCCGGCATACGTATATGCAGATGATGATCATTTCTATTACGATACTTGATAATTTTACTTAAATTTTCATATGGGAAACGGCTGAACGCTTTCAGAATAGCAGCAAGTTTATCAAGAGGCCGGGCAGATAAATCTATGCCGGCTTCTTTGAGGAATTGAAAAGCCTCGCTGGAGAATATAATGGGTTCAATTACTTCTTGGCTCTTCATGATTAGCCATCGTTTGATGTTTTATTAATAATGTTCTGAACATGGTGTAAAAGGTCTGTGATATTAAATGGTTTCTGAAGAAAGGGATAACCCTTCTCCTGAATTGTCTCCCATTGTGATTTTTGATCTGTATAACCACTACAGAGCAGAACCGGCATATCAGGATTCTTCTCAAGGAACTCTCCCACCAGTTCAACACCAGTGCCGTCAGGCAATACAACATCACTGACTATGGCATCTATTTCGTTTCTATTTTCTTTAAAAGTGGAACGAGCCTCTTCGGCATTTTGTGCGGAGATTACTCTATATCCATGTTCAGTTAATGCCTTTGTGGTAAGATGGCGCACGCCGGATTCATCTTCAATTACCATTATCAATTCACCATGGCCCTTTATCTCTGTAACTTTATCATATCTATCTCTTGGCGTCTCAGCGTGCTCAAGATTAATTGGTAAATATATATTAAAGACAGTACCATGTCCTTCACGGCTGCTCACATAAATCCATCCGGAATGCTGCTTGACAATACCATAAACTACAGAAAGCCCCAAACCCGTACCGCGGCCACGGCCCTTTGTACTGAAGAAAGGTTCAAATATACGCTCAATTACCTCATCGCTCATTCCTATTCCCTGATCTTCAATTATAAGCTCAATAAAGTCGCCTTCTCGTCCATCCGGCATATGGCGAATATCGGAATTATCAAATTTTACATTTTTTGAACGTATTTTAAATTCTCCGCCATTTGGCATGGCATCACGGGCGTTCACTGCCAGGTTCATAACAACCTGTTCAATGCTGCCCCTATCAGCCTTGACATATTTAAGTTCAGAGGCCAGATTGGTAATAATTTCTACATCCTCACCAATAAGCCTATGAAGCATTTTTAATAGATCTTCAATAATATTATTAACATTGAGGCTTACAAGCCGCATCGGCTGTTTACGACTGAAAAGCAGCAGCTGGCTGGTGAGCTCTGCAGCGCGTTGAGAGGCTTTATATATCTCCTGAAGATCTGAATAAAGCATATCTTCAGGATCAAGATTCATCATTGCCAGATCTGTATTTCCTTGAATTACAGTGAGTAAATTATTAAAATCATGAGCCACTCCTCCAGCCAATAATCCAACAGCTTCCATCTTCTGTGCTTGAAGTAATTGAGAATGCATTCTATCCTTCTCAATTTCAGCATCTTTACGGCGTGACACATCATGAACAACACCTAAAATACCAATTCTGGCAGTTGATTCATCTTTTAATGGTGTAAATGATATATCTACCCATATATCTTCACCATTTTTACGTTTCAGAGTAAGTTCAATGGTCTTTTCAGCAGGGTACACGGGAACGGTCGCAGATTCGGAAAATACATGGGCAAATTTAAGCATTATAATCTCATATGATGCCGTATCGCAGAGATCATGAAGATAAAGATTTAGCAACTCTTCTGTAGAGTAACCTAATAAATTAATTGCTGAAGGTGAAACAAATGTAAATTTCAGATCATTATCAAGTGTCCAAATTATATCCATTATATTTTCAGCTAAGAGCCGATAACGTTGTTCGCTGCGCCGCATGGCACGTTCAGCCCTGTTTCTATCTGTCATATCGCGTATAATACCCTGATATCCCAAAACTTTATCTTCCGGGCTCTTACGCAATGATGCAGATAAAAGACACTCAAGATTGACTTCATTTTGTCCACGCATAAGTACAGGGATGTCACGTTCTGCACCGAATTTATCTACATTGTTAATAAAGTGATGCCACTGTTGCTTATCAACAAAAAAATCTGTTATATGTCGTTCCAAAATTGCTTCACGGTCCAGCTGAAAGAGATTTAACAGAGATTGATTAACGATGACAAAATAACCCTTGCGTGTCACAATGTAGATCGCGTCGCGTGATTCTTCAAAAATAGTGCGATACCGCTCTTCACTCTCCCTCAAAGCCTCTTCTGTTAATTTACGATCCAGTGTATCATGAAAAACCAGTACAACACCTGTAATCTCTCCTGATACGGATTTAACCGGTGAAAAACTGATATCAATTGGAATTGTGCGGCCATCTCTCGATTGCATTACAGTTGAATCTACAAGCTCTGAAACTTCACCACGTTTTAATACATCCTGTACAAATCCTTTTATAGGTTTATGGTCACGTTCAGTAAAGATGAAAAAGATATCATCTAATGAGTGATTAACCGCTTCCTCCATTGAATATCCGGTTAACATGGACGAATAAGGATTGAGAAAAGTAATTACTCCGTTAGCGTTGGTGACAATCACACCATCTCCAATGCTTCTGAAAGTTGTGGAAAACCAGGCTTCACTCTCACGGAGTTCTCGTTCAGTATTATGTTTATATAATGCCAGTTCAATAGTTGTCTTTAGTTCTGATGCTTCAAACGGTTTTATCAAATACCCGTACGGCCCTGTAACCTTGGCTTCATCAAGAGTCTTTTCATCGGTGTGAGCTGTTAGAAAAACAATGGGTATATCATACCTGTCCTTTATGATCTGCGAAGCTTCAATACCAGTCATCTCTCCCTGTATAATAATATCCATCAGAACCAATTGAGGTTGAGACCCGGATAAAATATTCAGAGCCTCTTCTCCTGATGAAGCCGCACCAATGACATCATAGCCAAGTGTTTCAAGAGTATGTGACAGATCTGCCGCTACAAGACGTTCATCGTCAACAATTAATATTTGCGATTTTTTCTTCATTAATCATTCTCCGGGAATCCTAGGACAAATGCATTTTCACGCAAGGGGAATGTCATAATAAATTTGCAACCATTATTGTTATATATTTTCAACTGGCCGCCCAATTGATCTTCAACAAGGATATGTACTAATTTTAGTCCGAGACTATCTGTGTGTGCCAGATCAAATTCTTCATTCATGCCCTGGCCATTATCACTAATCTCCAAACAAAGTATATTTCCTTCAATTAAGTTTAACTTTACAGTAATAATTGATTTGCCTTCCCATTGCTGCGGAAAAGCATGTTTCAATGAATTTGATATCAATTCATTTATTATTAATCCACATGGAACAGTAAAATCCATAGATAATGGTATATCATCAACTTCTAATTTCAAATCAACTGATCTTTGTGAGATTTGATAGGTTTGACAGAGTTGTTTGCAGAGATTGTTAATATATCCCTTAAAATCAATATGCGTTAATCTTTCAGATTGATAAAGACTCTCATGTATCATGGCCATGGAACGAACCCGGTTCTGACTCTCAGCCAAATGTTCATTTACAATTTTAGAATTACTTTTTCTACCTTGTAAATTTAACAGACTAATTACTATTTGCAAATTATTCTTAATACGATGATGTACTTCTCTTAATAGAATTTCTTTT
>JAGLOF010000027.1 GCA_023139105.1 bacterium | reverse complement strand
TCTATTCTTTCTTCCCAATCTCATATTCTTTAGGCGGTTCCACGCCCAAAAGATAGCGTACAAAATAGTCCCAACGCTTACGCGTGAAGTAATTATGCCCGCCCAGACCGTGATTCCGGTTGGGAATCATCAGCAGATCAAAATCTTTATTGGCCTTGATCAATTCTCCAGCCAGTCGCAGCGACGATGCCGGATTGACATTATTATCCATATCGCCATGAACCAGCAACAACTTGCCTGTCAAGTTTTTGGCCAGATAGAGATTGGATTGTGCCACATAATGCGAATCTACAGGGAAACCCATCCAGTGCTCCGGCCACCACGCCTTGGCCATCTGATGGTCATGATTGCCTGCAGAGGCCACAGCCACATCGTAAAAATCAGGGCGGATGAGAAGTGCATGGGCCGCGTCATAACCGCCGGCGGAGTGGCCGTAGATGCCTACGTGATCCAGGTCGATATACGGATATTTCTCTGCCAGTTGACGGAAGGCGGCAATATGATCGTCAGCTCCTATATCGCCCAGATTGCGATAAGAAAAATCATGAAAAGCCTTACTTCTATTGGCTGTGCCAAGACCATCCACAGTGATGACGATAAAGCCCAGTTCTGCCAATTCAACATCACTATTACGGCATCCTCGACGAAAACTCTTGGGTGTACGCACTGCCTGCGGCCCGGAGTAGCTGCCATCAATCACCGGATATTTCTTATTGAGATCAAAATTGGAAGGCCGGAAAATCACACCGTAAATGTCTGTCTCGCCGTCACGGGCTTTCGCCTTGAAGCGTTCGGGAAACTGCCAGCCCGTGGCCAACAGGTCGCTTACATCGCCCTGACCAAGATTGCGGATGAGCTTGCCATCTTTGAGACGACGAAGTTTATGAA
Organism: bacterium; assembly: GCA_023139105.1. Lineage (GTDB taxonomy): Bacteria > Zhuqueibacterota > QNDG01 > QNDG01 > JAGLOF01 > JAGLOF01. The sequence goes on along the minus strand of JAGLOF010000027.1, from coordinate 20,252 downwards.
CCGGCGGCAGATCCACCCGGGAATAGGAATCGACGATATATTTTTTATCCGGTGAGAGACGAATGGAATGTTCGCCATCTTCAGGAGTCAGAAGCTTCAGCCCCTTTACATCCAGGCCAACGCGGTATAAATGCTGATAGTAAGGATCACGACCCGTCTCTCTGCCACTGGCCAGGAAGTAGACCCTGCCCTTGTCTTCATCCACATGGAGGATGGAGCGAACCACAAATTCGCCCATCGTAATGGCATTTTTCTTCTGACCCGTTTCCCAGTCATAACGATAGAGCATGCTCCAGCCGGAGCGCTCAGACATCCATACCACTTCATTGCGTTTTTCGAGGAGGCGATAATCACGCATGGCCACATCCACCTGGGTTTCCGAGACGTCCTTGATCACTGTGCGCACCGCACCGGTTTCAACATCGACATTCAGCAGGTTCAACTCCTGATACCCTCTTTCATACTGCTGCAGGTAGAGACGGCTGGAGTCCTTAAACCATGTGGGCGAGCCCCAGGCCACCACCGTGGACTGCGGCGCCAAAGCCACATTGATGCGCTTTTGCGAGGCCGCATCAAAGATCACATACTCCTTGTAAGGCGTGTTGGTCTCGCCGGGCAGCGACCGCTCATAGGCCCACACCTTAGCACGGTAGCCAGAATCGGGACAGGCTTGATAGAGCCAAAGCCGGCCCACATCACGCCGGTCAGTGCGGGAGGTCACCAGCTTCTTCGAGTCAGGTGACCAGGTAAGATCAATACTGCGCTCGTCCTTGTTCTCCCCGGGATGAGAGATGCACTCCATGCTGTACCAGGAACGCGAAGCAGCGTAATCATAATTAGCTTTACCATCTGTAGTCAAAGCCCACTCTTCTTTGGTCTCCGCATTACGAATCCAAAGATTGGGTCCTTTAAGAAAGGCCGTCCACTTCTTGTCAGGCGATATAGATTCCTGTTTATTCTTCTCAGTCTCTTTCTTCATCAGGCTCAGCGCATAGGTCTTTAAATCATAGCGGATTCGTTTCTTCTCCACCATGAATTCGATGGCCCCGCCCTTGTCAATATACTTGATAGATTTAAACGGAAGTTCACCGGGCTTGATCTCTTTGTCAAGGAGATCCGAAAGCGCGACCGCCATCCGGTGATGATCAAATGCTCTGGTCTTAGTGTTTTTCTTCGTGACAACTTTGTAGAACCAATGTCCGTCACGGGCATGATCTCTGTACCAGAAGTCCGGGGACTTTTCAATCCAATGGGGTGTGACAGTAGTATGAAATATCATTTTATCGACATTTTTCCACATCATTGATTCAGCTCGCTGGTAATCCTCCAGCGTACCCTGAGCCAAGAGCGGCAGTGCGATTATACATAACGTTACAACGGCTGCAAGCTTCTTCATAAATACCTCCAAAAGGGGGATTGATTTAATATCGTATCCCTTTAATATAATTCTGACCGACAGTTCCTGCAATCAGAGTTATCCTGATATATTTGTATAGAACTACAAAAAAATATTCAAAATCCGATTTAATCCGTTTAATCCGCTCTTTCCGTGTGCCATTAAAAAGCCGTCCCAAATCGTAATAAGGAACGGCTTTCACTAAAACATCAACACAACTACTATTTATTCACATGCTTCTTTAAATAAGTTCGCCAGGTAACGGCCCACTTCTCAGGATCGTCCATCCAGGACTCGTCGATCTGATGCACCACGCTGCGATACGGAGCACCCTTGACCGTTTCCGGTTCAGTTCGTGCCTCTTCCGCTACATGGCGCAGGCCGTCAAGGTACTCATCCAATTCCGCCTTGGAATAAGATTCCGTAGGTTCAACTGTGAACGGTTCAGGCACAACAAAGGGGTGATGGCTGGACCAGAGATGAAAACCAAAGTCAGCCATGCGCAGTGTGATGTCATGCGTGCCAATGCCGGTCTCATCGAACAATTTCTTCCAGGTGTAGCGCACCTGCTCTATACGACGGAGGCCGCCGGGATAGGGCGAATCTGCGCCGTCGATATCTGTGATGTGCTTCAGTAAATAATTATTATTAAGCACGGCAATTCGTGAAACCTCTTTCAGGCCCTCGGCACCCAGACTCATTATCCAGGCGTATGATTTAAGAATCACCGGGAACACACCCCAGAACTGACGCGTCTTGCCAATTGTGTGCGGCAGGTCAAAGTTCATGGTATAGCGATCATCAATTTTATCTACAAGAGGAACAGGCAGGAAGGGTTCCAATTTTTTCACTACACCCATGGCCCCCGCAGCCGGACCGCCGCAGCCGTGCGGCGCGCCGAATGTTTTATGCAGGTTGAAGAAACAGAGATCGAATCCAGCCTCCCGCGCACGGGTCACACCCAAAATACCGTTGGCATTGGCCTGGTCATAACCGCAAAGTCCGCCCGCATCGTGAACGACTTTTGTAAATTCATCGATACGCGGGTTGAAGATACCAATGTCTTCGGGATTAGTGATGAACAGCCCGGCCATCTTGGGACCGACAGCCGCTTTCAGCGCCTCCAAATCCGGAAAACCCCGTTCGTCAGGGTAGATGGTGATAATTTTATAGCCCTTCACCGCAGCGGCTGCCGCATCAGAGGGATGGCTGAAAATCGTCGTGATCAGCTCATCTCTATGCGATTCTCCGTTGACCTCATGATACTTCTGCATCACCGACGCCATCACCAGAATGGCATGTGAACCCGAGCTGGGTTGCAGCGTAAATCTGTCCATGCCTGAGATCTCACGGAAAATGAGATCCATATTGTGAATGACCTCCAACGCACCCTGGACAGTGGACTCATCCTGATGTGGATGAATACGCGCCGCCTTGGGACTGCGGGCAACGACCTCATTGATCTTAGGATTGTACTTCACCGTGCATGTACCCTGACCGATGTCCACATTGAAATCACCGCCCAGCGTGTGCTGACTGAGACGCAAAAAATGCTTGGTGATGCGCATCTGGCCCACTTCAGGGAAGGCCGGGGGCGCTGTGCGGCGCAGGGACTCAGGAAGCGACGAGAGTCCGTCACCAACGACATCAACGATGGCCGCATCGGCTTGGTCGATGTGCATGCCCCGCTCACCTGGCGTGTGCAGTTCAAAGAGCACTTCCTCATCCCATTTGGCCTGATGGAAGTTGCGCAGACGGCTGCCTTTTTTTATCTCCATGATGGATCTCCTTTGATGTTTACGATGGACCTAGGCCAGCACCGATTTCAGGGCCGCGGCCAGGGCATCAATCTCCGCCTGTCCGTGCATCTCTGTGACCGCATAAAGGGCACATTGCGGCAGACCCGGCATCTCTTCCGTCAGATCCTTACCGCCGAAAATGCCCTTTTCCAGAAGCAGCTTGTTAATCTCAACCACAGTTTTTCCAGTACCCGAGAAGTCCACCACACATTCCTTGAACGTGGCCGAAGTAAAGCGCAGCTTGACACCCTTCAATTCAGACAATCTTTTCTGTGTATATAATGAACGCTGAATAATTGTCTGACCCAGTTCTGTGATGCCCTGCGGCCCCAGAAGCGACAGGTATACTGCCGAGCTGATGCCCCACAGTGCCGCTGCTGTGCCCACAAACTCTTTGCCCTTCTCACGCACACCGAATGAAGTACGGTCATAGGCCACATCAGAAAAACCCCACTCCCCTTCTACACTGGTCTTGGCAATACCGAAGAGCCGGGAAGGATACTCCATCACAAAACGCTCCTCATCACGCGTAGCAATAAATCCTGCCAGAGTGCCGCCAAAGTGCATGTGATTGCCCAGGGACTGAATATCACCACATGCTATATCCGCACCATACTGTGACGGAGGTTTGATGACGCTGGCACTAAGCGGATCAAGACCTACAATCATCAGTGATCCATTGGCATGAAGCTCATCGGCGATAACCTGGCCATTCTCTTCCAACACGCCGGTATACGCCGGATTTTCAAAGTACAACGCCGCCACATCGCCGCTAAGATTGCCCTTGAGACTCCCCATATCGATCTGACCGGATGTGTTGTCATGGCCCACGAGGACAACCTGCATCACCGGATGGCAGTAATTGCGGATAATAGAGAGGCGATCCGGTGAGATGGTGTCGGCCACCAGCACCGTACCGCGGCCTGTTATACGTTCAGCCATACGGATAGACGTGGCCGCCGCCTGTCCCCAGTCATATGTAGGTACATTCACAACATCAAAATCCAGCAGCTCAGCCATGAGACTTTGATATTCGAATAACACTTGAAATCGCCCATGATCTTCGTAAGGTTCACCGGCGTAGGCGGTGAGAAATTCAGAACGATTGATCACCTCATCCACAATGGCCGGCACATAATGGTTTGAACAACCACCGCCCAGGAAGCTGATCTTCTCATCAACGGAAACATTCTTGCCTAATATGCCATCCATATGCCGTTTCAGAGCCAGTTCCGAAGTCAATGCCTTGGGCAGATTCATCTCTCCCTTAAACCGAAGATGGGAAGGAATGTCTTCATACAATTCATCGATGTCTTCAATCCCGATCTCCTTCATCATTGCCGCCTTTGTTGCCGGTGCCGAATTTGGAATATAGGGATGCACCTGTCTTTCATGAAATTTCATGATGCCTCCTGATTGTGCTGCTATTGTATTTGAAATATGCAGAATATTGTAGTTTAAGATAAAAAATATAATAGGGTGCACACAATGAACATGGATACATCTTCTGAAGTAAAACAGTTAATATCAACATCAACATCGGTATAGGTATCGGTATAGGTATCGGTATCGAAAATAATGCTAAAAAGCATTTGTACGATTTGAAATTAAACTTGGATGAGGTACGTCACTATCCAAATTATTTTGCCCGAACGATCGGAACGTGACGCAACTAGTTCATCTTTATAGACTTTATTAACTTTTAATTGCGAAAACTGTATAGATATGGTATATTTCCTATACCATGGACTTTGAATTTAATAAAAATAAAAGCGACACCAATAGACTAAAACACGGAATAAACTTTTTAAAAGCACAAGAGTTGTGGGCAGATCCGGATCTAATTGAAATTCCGGCAAAAATACTTGATGAGCCAAGATTTATGGTAGTTGGCAAAATCGAAGGGAAGCATTGGTCCGGCATCATTACATATCGCGGCGATACTATCCGAATTATATCTATACGACGTTCGCGCCGGGAGGAGATTGAGATTTATGAAAGCTAAAAATTTGGACAAAATATTCGATGATGGTGGAGATATAAGCAAATATCTTGACTTTTCAAAAGCAAGAAGACCTGAGCAGGAACAAAAACGTGTTAATGTTGATTTTCCTGTTTGGATGATTCATTCACTTGATAAAGAGGCCAGGCGCCTTGGTGTTCCACGTCAGTCCATTATCAAAGTATGGATCTCTGAAAGACTTGAAAAAAGAGCCTGTTAATAGCTTTTTCTGTGAATATACCAGGAATCATTCGTTAATTCGCCTGGGCAGATGGTGCTGCAACCGGGGTTTTGCAGTACATGCTTGAAAACGTTCCCACAAAGAACATGGGAATGAGGCAAAAATTAATCACAATTCAATTTCTTTTTCATTTCTTCAAGGCTGATTGTTGCAGCGTCACTTTCACTCTGTTTTGCATTGCGTAATAGCCGCAAATCTTCATAATCGGCCAATTCCTCTTGAATTTCAAGGAATTCATCGTAGGGCAATACAACGAACTCCTTGTTTCCGTCTTTTTCTAATATATTTGAGTGAAGCGAAATCACCTTGAACCTCCATCATCTATAAACTTCTTTTTATTATGCGACGGGAATCGAAAGTGGGAAGATTCTTGAAATCCTTTTGAGCACCTGGTTTAAATTCAAAAGTATATATTAACTGTATAAAAAGCAAGCCATCCTTTCACGGTTCTGTTTGAATGTCTTTTTTGTTGGCAAATTCCCGTATACAGCATTGCCCACGAAGAACGAAAAAGAATACACAACATACGTGAGTTAGACACCCGGTGATGTCGTAAAAAGAACGACAACAACCGGGGTCTGGCCTATTTCGACAGCATCTTTATCTGCGTTATTTAGTCGCCCTTGAAAAAGTCAACTTTCAGATGGTATTCAATGGTAATAAATTCAGTTCAATTTTATAATACTCAAATAACACTTGGAATGAGCATCTTTTAAGTACATTATAAAGCGACACAAAAAGGAAGCTCAACAGCTTCCTCATGTTGAAGCCGCAACCACTCAGGATGGCATTAATCCTATCGCCATCCTCACCCTTCAGCCAGTTCTTTGACATCCCATTATCATTTTTCAGATGACCGATTATCGGTTCAATAGCAGCCCTTCGCTTCCAAAGCCCTCGGACATGACGGGTTAGTTTCTTCAGCTTCCGGTTATTTACAACATGTACATTGGTATATCCTTCATGCCCATGCCCTCGGTATCCAAGGTCAACATATGCATCCTTTATCTCTTTTCCTGTCAGCTTTTCTGTCTGTTCCAAGCTATCGGTCAGAGTGTGTCCATCATAAGGGTTGCCGGGAAATGTTTGCATCCCGACAATCCAATTACCACCATGGGTGGAAGTTACTCCGGTCTTTACACCAAACTCATACCGTTTATGCGCTTTGCCTTTTGAGATACATTCCACTTCAAGTGCATGTATGCTGTAGACTTTTTTCTTACTGTCCTTTTTCTGAGCAAGGATACGATCTGTCAGTTTGAGGTGATTTAAAAGTTCTTCGTCTGGATTAGCTGCCTTACGTTCAATATCTCGCTTTACCCGGCCCAAGTAGGTTTTGAGTTTACGAGTCATACGTCTGGCTCTTTTGTATTGCTTGGCATGGGCATAGCGGCCTTGGCTGATAAGGGCACTTTTACCAACACGTGTATAACTTTGACGGAGCTGGATTCCTCTAATTTAACAACAACTGATTCATCGCTTTCATCAAAAGTATGCTTCAAATAATGGAGGCCTGCCATTAAACGAATTGTTTTGCTGGGTCTACCCTGGTCGTCAGAGTAATGATCAACAAATGCCTTTTCAAAGAACGACCAGTCTATTTGATTGGCAAGTTTTGCAATAGGATGGTTCAGGTTAATGATTTGATCCAGCCTGGATTTGAACATATCAAATGTTTCAGGGTGCTTTTTTTGTAGCATAAATCACCAAGTTTTGTTATCATAATTTAATTGCCTTGCAATTTACACATTATTCCTATGAATGTAAAGCTATATTTATCAAATAGTTAAGAACTTTTTCAAGACTGACTATTTATCAAGACTTCACTGCCCTGCTCTTGCCGTTCAGCTGATGCCGGGCGCATGGGGGACTTTCACACCGGAGCAGTTGTGTAATACCAGACACTTAAATAAATATGTCGGATGCTTTTGCACCCGACATATTCATCTTAAAAGAACTTTGTAAAATCTATGTATTTTTCTGGTCAAAAAGTAAAAACCACACCTAAATTAATCAAGAATAAACTGGTGTGCGATTTAGTTGGTTTAATCGTGATTTTGCCATTATCTCTATCGATTGAACCTTGCTTCAAATACTCAGCTTCAGCACCAAACAAGTAACGGGCCCTGACATCTATAAATATTGTATTTTCTTTGTCCTCGTGGACTTGCAGCATAAGCCCTACACCGCCACCATAGCTTAGTGCAAAATCATCAAAATTTGTACTAGATGCAACATCATTATCATAGTCGATATTGTTTCTGTCTTCCACTTTCGTTTCTGTAAATAAATAGTTGAAACCAAATAGTCCATCAGCATAAGGTCTGATTTTTCCATTTGGTTTTTGGAGCCGAAGCAGTAAATGGGCGAGTAGAATGTTGTTGCTGGTTTCAACATCAACCTTTACATCCGGTATAGTAAGACTTAACGGCACAGTACGGGTTTCATCGCCATAGATCAGGTAGCCCAGTTCCAGGCCGAGCATGAGTGGAGATTGATTAATGTTGATTCCAATGTTGCCGTTAATCCCAAAACCAGTGTTTACATTATCCCCAAAATCGCCTTGTGGCTTCCCCAGCATAAGAGACACTCCGCCTTGATAAGCAGAGCTCTGGGCAAAAATAGTTGTATAATTCAGCAGTGTCAGGCAAAGCACTGACAACAAAAATGATATAGAACTTGTTAATTTTCGATTATCTTTGAACATGTTATTACCTTTCATCTTTAATTCAATTGAAGTATTTTTTTTATTTTAAATTTCTATCTTCAATAAATTACAGCCGGCTATTTCAGAAGGATCCCCTTTGTCAGGCTTTTGAATTGTTTTCCCTTACTTTCCGCATTCATTCTGAAAAAATAAAGGCCGCCGCTAACAGTTTTGCCAGCATCATCCTTGCCATCCCAAGTTACGTTCTTCAGACCAGCGGCCTGGCACTGCTCAACCAGCGTTCTCACGCGCTGTCCAAGGGTGTTAAAAACGGATAGTTTAACATCCGCGCTGGCCGGCAGGGTGTAGCTGACAACTGTGGATGGATTAAACGGGTTGGGATAATTTTGCTGCAATTCATAAGAACCGGCAGTCAATGGGGAATGTCCTTCCGCCACTGCAGTATTTTGTTCTGTCATCGCGCCAAGGATATCAAGCTTGCCATAACCCCACATAGGATTTGGCATATCTCCGGAAGACTGCACGTGCTTATCAGTTATCGTGTAATCAAAAAGATGGGAGCGAATCTGCGCATTGGTATAGTCGGGTTGCTGCTCAAGCAGCAATGCCACAGCACCAGCCGTAACCGGTGATGACATGCTGGTGCCGCTCATAATAACATGTATTCCATCCGGCAATAAGTCAGAATTTTCAGGCACAATATATGAAGACAGTGCCGACGCCACATAATGCCCCGGTGCTACGATTTCAGGTTTAATACGGTAATCCACTGTGGGGCCAATGCTTGAGAAATTTGCCAAAGTGCCAAGAGTTTCCCGATAGTCTGCGGATGGTTGAGTTGTGCCATCAATATCAATCCAGGTTTCACGGTTAACATAAGCACCTACGGTAATAATTTCATGCGCATCTCCCGGTATATTTATGGAATAATTATTGTCCGGTATGCGGTAGTATGAATCAACGGTCAGTCCGATTTGGTCCGGGAATGGGATTGACATAACGCCTTCAGTCCAGGCATGAAATTGACCGCTGCCTTTTACACATAACCGCCACAAATCCAACCCGGTATAATTAGCATCACCAGCCCAATCATCCTGAATCTGTATCATTAGTTCTGTTTTGTCTGCACCAATTCTGGCCTCAATCATTACAGAGCCGGCTTCTTCTCCATTACGATAAGAAAGAATTTCAGCTACCTCATTGGCAGAAATGTCCCTGATTGATTTCCAGTTTGTTTTGGCAACATTGACTGGATTTTGCGGTGTAAGATATTCGTCAAACTGTATGCTGTCCATCCCGACAGCCAGAAACAGCCCATCAACGTATTCATTTTTTACAATCATATACAACTGGAGATAGGTTTCCGTTTCGCCTTCTGGAGGCTGGCCATAATAATAAGTCCAGGCTTCCTGTCCATTCAGTTCAAAACCACCGAAATGAAGGAAATCACTCCCCTCGTTTCCGGCAGAAGCACAAAATGCTCTTCCCGGCACTGCTGTTATCAACTGATCCAAAGCCATCGGTTCAGCCCCGCTTCCATCGTGGGGCCCGTAATGTGATCCCACGCTGGCATTGATAACTGCCGGGCGGCCCAGTTCCGCCGCCTTTGTATAGATATAATTAGCGGCGTCAACAATACCGGTTGAATGTTCAAAATCGAGACCAACAACAATGATGTCGGCTTCCGGTGCAATGCCTTTATTTCCGCAGGCTGTCCCGGAAACATGTGTGCCATGTCCACCGGCCTCGGGATTATCATCTTTATGTCTCACAACTCCGGCAGGGGTTCCGTCAATTTCATCTTCAATTTGCGCTTTGGTCCATTCAGCGCCATAGCTGAAACCGACCGGTTTTCCGCCCAATGAATCATTTTGATCCCAGATGTACAGGATTCTTGATTTCGTTGGATCGACAAGACTGCGAAAATCTTCGTGTTTCCAATCAATGCCCGAATCAATAATGCCCACAATAACGTTTTTACCGCTGTAAGACGCGGTCAAAGGGGAATCGCCGGCATGAACTTTATCAGCCTGCACATGCTTTATCGCTTCGTTGTTCTTTATTTTTAGCGGCACCGCCAGTTTTATTTTTGTTACAGCACTGGAGCGTGCAATATCCATAATCGAGTTTTGCGGAACCTGCGCCGTTAAAATATTTTCCGTGACCGTGTTTACAAAGCCGCCAACGCTTTCGATTTCGGCTTTAATGGCAGAGACATTGCCCCTTACAAACACGTTTAAATATTTTTGACTTAATTGTTTGGCTAAAGGATGGGAGTTGCTTAAAACGGTTTGTGACTGCATTTTTGCTTTCATAAGCATTTTTAAACGCACGTCCAGTTTTTCAATACCGTCTGCAGAATAACCCACAGTAACAATACTAAATAATAAAATAAATAATATTACTTTCTTCACTTTTTTAATCTCCTTGTTTTAAAATTATTGTTTTTTTGGTTTAAGCAGTTTCGATCCTTCTAAATACTTCACATACGACAAACCGGTCAAGGCTTTGATTTGTTCTTTTGTGGCCTGTGCGGTGAGCATTTTCCCCGCCACCGTATTAATGACAACACCTTTTTCTTCTATTTCCCTCCTTTCCATGTTTGAAGGTTTATGATTGCATACAATGAAAAAATGAATCAAATCATTTTTCCCGGCCTTTTTTAAATCTTTTTGCAGCCAAAGGTCAATTTTTTCTGATTTAATTTCCTGTTTAACCGCAGTTTGTTTTTTGTAAATACACGAACTGCTGATTGTTATTAAAATTAATAACAAAGTAAAAAAAAGAAATTTTCTCATGCTTTACTCCTTATAATCATAGGTTCTGCGACCAAAGAGAAAGAGGAATTTAAATACTACTCGAAAAGCGCCGCCGGTATCATGCTGTAACCAGCAAGGGCTGTGCCCAAATTTTTTTGTCTTCATTATGTGCTTAAAAAACAAAGAGTTATGTCTATGTGGGAGTGGTGCTTTGTATGAGGTGTCTAACTAAAATTATAAGGAAATGCGGAAAGTTTCCGCGGAAAAAAGCTTACGATTTCCGTCTTTTATTTATATTATGAATTAGCGCTTATGGGGCATAGCCCCAGGGCGATCAGGCTGTCGCATTTATTACTATAAACAAATGAATAGTTTGAAATGTGGGACCCGCCCAATAACATCAAAAAAACCGGCCAAAACAACGCTTAGCCGGTCTTTAAAGTACTCTTATTAAGCCATAAAATTAATCCGGAAACCGCTTCCGCACCGCATTCAAGGCATCTGTCCAAACCCTCCACGCCTGTGCCTCGGCCAGCATGCGCGACGTCTGTTCATTGAGCCCGCCCGGAGTGGCTGCATCGTGGGAGTGTTGGGCAAAGGAGACATCAGGTTCAACCACAGCCGTTTTCGCAATGGTCTCCACAAAGCGGGCCGTGTACAAACGGGCCAGTGACTCCGGCACACCCTGCGCCCTGGCCCAACCTGCCATCTCCGCCATCATGTCGAATACCGGGCTGATCATACCGTTCACCGTCCAGAGGCCGTGTAGAATCTCTTCCGACTCCACCTCAACCGCGTCACCGATAGCACCAATCAACAGCTGGCTAACCGGGTGCGGCGCAAAGAGTAGTACGGGGCCGAAACCCTTGGCTGCGCTGGGCAAAGGCACTGCACGGCTGATAGTTGCAGTGGGATGAATCATCGGCTTGAGCAGCGACAAAGGCACCGTGGGCATCAGCGAGATCACCGGCAAATTCTCACGGAATTCCAACCCACTGAGCACCGCTTCCGCCGTCTCAGGGCGCAGCGCCAGAAAGATCACATCAGTCGCATCAATCACTGCCTGGTTGTCCGTGGCAATCTCGACCATGGAAAACTGCTGCGACAGAGCCGCAGCCCGTTCTGCGTTGCGCGGCGACACAATAATCTTCCGGGGCGTAATCGATCGAGTTGCAAAACCAGTGACCAGCGCCGTGGTGATCTTGCCGGTGCCAATAAAACCTACTGTCATCGCTGTCATATCAGTTTGATTCAACTACATGCCCCTTCCCAGGTTGCATTTCCACCTTGCCATCCAGCAGCACGGCCAGCACAGTCCACTCTTCATCCAGCACCGATTCCGGCACATCAATATATACTACACCCGGCACAGACGACCAATACGCCTTCATCTTCACATCCCATTTCAACTTGGTGCCGTTGCCCACAGTCCAGATACGGTTGATCTTGTTCTTGATCCCCTTCAGCGCCAATGGCCCGTTGGGGCGATGTGGGAGATAGAGATAGAGCAGCGTAGAATCTGTCGAGAGCGCCGTAGGCCCGTAAAAATGGCCGTGGGGTAGTCCAGCCTTCACGCCATACACGGCTTCACGATGTTTATGTACCCAGCGGCCCAGCCCTTTGAGTCGCGCCACCTGTTCTTCTGGAATGGTGCCGTCGGCCCTGGGTCCGATGTCCAGCAGCAAGTTGCCTCCCATGCGCAGACATTCTGCCAGCACGCCGATAATCTGATGCACCGACTTGTAGTGCCTGTCATTGGGCTGATAGCCCCAGGAATCATTCATGGTCAGACAGAGTTCCCAATATTCATCTTTGGGCCGAGTAATAGGCAGACCATTCTCCGGCGTACCGTAATCGCCGTAACCATTGAGACGTGAATTTAAAATTACCTGCGGATTGATATCAAAGAGCATCTTCCTCTGTGCGGCAGCCTCCCACATCTCGGCCTCATAATCCCAATCACCGTCAAACCATATAAGGTCAGGCTTGAATCTTTTGGTGATTTCTTTTAGCTGGCCTTTCTGAAACTTCAGGAATCGCTGCCACCGACCCATATCGTCCTGAGGCGCATAGCGTTTGACCTGCCTCGTATGATGAGGATAATCCGGGTGCGACCAGTCCAGTTGCGAAAAGTACAGCCCGGCCTTCAACCCTTTTTTCCGAAGTGCCTCCACGAAAGGTTTTACTAGATCCCGTTTGGCCGGTGTGCGCTTCACTACGTTGAGATCCGATTGATCCGTGTCCCACAGTGCCACCCCGTCGTGATGTTTTGTTGTCAGCACTGCATATTGGGCACCGCTCTCTGCAATGAGATCCGCCCACGCCATAGGATCATAATGTTTGGCCGTGAATCCCTTAAGCTGATCCATGTAGGCCTCATAGGGGATATAATTATTGTAAAACGACCACGACTCATCAATACCCTTCACCGAGTAAATCCCCCAGTGAATGAATATCCCCAGCTTGGCATCCTGAAACCATTGCATGCGCCGGGTCTTCTCCGCCATGTTCTCCTGCGCCTGCACACCCACTGCCAGCGCAACATAGATCAACGTTTTAAAAATGTATTTCATCATAATTATTCTCTCAATTTTACATTCAATAATACTCACCAATGTAATTAAAACATCTTCTTCAATCAAGCACATGATCTCCACCGTACTATAAATCATCTTACTTGTGAAATAATCGTAACAATGGCCAATTGGGCCTGATATTTGCAATTTTTTTTGTCACTTATAAGCTAAAGAAAAAATTATATCTTATAAATCGAAAAAAAACAGACTCTCTCAAAGGAGATAGCATAATGCTCACAAAGCGCCTGTCCACTTACGTTGTACTTATCCTGGCCATCTTTGCCGCCAACATGGCGATTTTTGCTCAGGAACACATCGAAATCAAAACCGAAGAGGTTGAACTAAAGGTTGGTGAGAGCCTTCAGATCGACGCTGTTTATGTCAACAATGAAGGTTTAGAAATTGACACCACTTTTGGCTGGTCTGTTCAGCCTGCCAACCTGGGAACCTTCAGTGGAACTGAATTCACCGCATCCAGAAAAGGCAAAGGTAAAATCACCGCTAAACTGAACAACCTGGAAGATAATATCGATGTCGAAATTGAAAAAGCCGACAACGACAACAATCAGAATGGCGACCCGCACATCGAAATAAAGAACAGCAAAATCAAACTGAATATTGGTGAGACTAAGCAACTGGAAGTGGTCTACATTGATGCCGAAGGCGATAAGACTGACACCACTGCCACCTGGACTGTGGAACCAGATTCTCTGGCAAGTGTCGATCAGGATGCATTGCTGACCGCCTTGAAAGAGGGTGAAGGAACGTTAACGGCTACATTGGACGGCATGGAAGACGATGTCGAGCTGGAAATTGAAGGTGAGGATGACGATGATGAGGACGGGAAAAATACTTTTCCGCGCATTCAGATTAAAAATGGTAAAGTCAAACTGAATATTGGTGAGACCAAGCAACTGGAAGTCATCTATATTGCTACAGACAGCACAGAGACCGACACAATTGCCACTTGGACTGTGGAACCGGATTCTCTGGCCAGTGTAGATCAGAATGCGCTGCTTACCGCCTTGAAAGAGGGTGAAGGAACGTTGACAGCCACATTGGACGGACTGGAAGACGATGTCGAGTTGGAAATTGAAGGTGAAGATGAGGACGATGATGAGAAAGACAAGGATCTTCCGCGTATCAAAATCTTCAATAAAAAAATGGACCTGGAAATCGGCGATTCCGAACAGATGAGAGCCATCTATCTGGATGTCAACGGTGACACTTTGGACGTTGATTTAAGCTGGTTTGTCAATCCCGGGTACCTGGGAAGCATCGACGCAAGTCTTCTCTTCACTGCAGAACATCCCGGCAAAGGCCACATCATTGTCAGGTATGATACGATTGAAGCCCGTGTTCGTCTCAAGATTGATGGTGAAGATGATGATGACGAAGATACAGACCTGCCCAATGTAAAAATTCTAACCGGTGACATTAAAGTGGCCATGGCCGACTCAGTCCAGCTGCTGGCTGTCTATACAGACTCCTCTGGTGTAGAGGCGGATACTGTTATTACCTGGTCGGTGAATCCTGCTCTGCTCGGGTCATTCAGCTCTGCCACAAGCGGACTGTTTTACGCCGGCGAAGAAGGCAAAGGCTATATCTCTGCGGCTGTGGGTGAGTACTCAGACTTTGTAGAGATCAAGGTACAGGTGAAAGAAGAAGAAAGCGTTGAAGAGTATCAATACGGCAGATTGATAATCGTCCCCAGAGACACCACAGTAGAAGTGGGCGCAGTGATACCCTATGAAGCCCGCTGGTCATTCCAGGGAGCCTTGTCCGATACAACTGTAGATGAATGGTCTCTGCACGGCATTGATATTGGAAGTATCACCGAAGAGGGTGGCGTCTTGACAGCCACATCACCGGGAGTGGCCTTTATTAAAGCCGAACTGGATGATGCTGAGGCCACGGCCCAGATCACTGTGGTCGATGTTGCCGGCAGCACACCGGACGCCAACACTGTCCAATTTTCACGCGTACTGCCCGGCGGCCACATTCTGCCCGCGCAAATTATCCGTGAAGGCGAAGCCTATCGCATTGGCGGACTTCCCAGCCCCCTGAACGTGTTAAATGATGGACTGATATACTTCCCTGCCGGCAGCCTCACAGAGGACATCACAATACATATGCTGCTGCCCAATACAGCGCAGGTAGGCGACTCTACCGTGGCCTTCTCAGACAGCAGTGTTGCCGCTGTCCGTTTCATCGTAATGGTGGGTGACAGCGTAGCCGAACCCTACTATTTTGGCGTTCCGCTTCAACTGGCTATTCCCTTTAATCAAGACCTCCTGGACAAGCTGGGCCTGACAGCCACAGATTTGGGACTATTCTTTGCCAACGCCTCCGGTGACTACCTGGACGACGGCCTGGCCAATATTATTGTGGACAGTACGGCCAATAAAATCTATGCTGAAGTTGCACATTTCAGCACCCTGGTGGTCCGGGGAAAATCACAAACAACTTCCGATGTCAATCTCTCTTCACAAGCACCCCAGGGATTCAACCTTGGTCAGAATTATCCCAATCCATTCAATCCTGTAACAGAAATTCAGTATAAGCTTTCCAGTCCGGAACATGTCTCAATCCTGATCTACAATGCACTGGGGCAAAAAGTTGCCACACTTATCGATGAACAAAAAATACAGGGCAATTATTATGTCAACTGGAATGCCATAGATGTCTCGTCCGGCGTCTATTTTTATACACTTTTCATTGACGGCAAGCCCGTTATGACGAAGAAGATGCTCTTCCTGAAGTAACGACTACTGTTTAGACAGGATCACAGAATCAACAGGACAAAAAAAAGGTCTGCTCTTTGCTCTTAAATCCTGTTAATCCTGTGATCCTGTCCTGCTCTTTTTTTGACGCTTTCTGGTATTTTATGGATTAATAGCGTAACACTAACATGCTGCATTATCTGCGTTATCTGCGGATTTATAATTCCACACAATTGCCGGAAAAGCCATAAGTTTTATTACCACTGAAAAGCATCGACAACAAGAAGCCCTGCAGTATCTCTACAGGGCTTTTTTTTAATCGTAATAATCCTCTACCGAATAATCACCTCATCCACAAAGAGCCAACTCTTCCCCCCGGCGCTGCGGTGCCATGCAGGCAGCGTGCCCATGTTCTTAGCTAAGACCCGAATATAACGCGCGTCCTCATCCAGTCGACCGCTCATGAAATCATGTATTTCAGATCCATCCCGGTCTATCGGAAATGAATTTTCGATATGGGCAACCTGCCAAAAATTGCGTCTGTCATCTGAGAGTTCAAATTCCACCCACTCCGGATAATGAATCCACGCCCTGCTGTCCTGCAGACAACCCAGGCCCAGTTGTGTGACAGGCTGCACCGATCCCAGATCCAATACCACCTCAAAATCCCAATACCAGTAGCCCTGCCATTCAATACTTTCACGAAAATCAGTGCTGCCACGTCGGCCATCCACCAGGGAATACTTACCCCTGGCCTTGTACTGTTTCTCAGGATCATGGACAATTGATATCGACTGCACCGGCCCCTCATAGACCTCCGTCCGCTGCTGAACTTCCGGCAAGAAGTCGCCCTTACGGAGAGCACGCGCCCTGATCACCGTCGTACCGTAAATAATAATCGGCGATTCATATAATTCTGACTGAAGCGTCACAGGCGAATCATCAGTGGTATAATAGATAGCCTCTGCGCCAAACAAAGGAGTAAGCGAGACGGTACGACGACGGGCCATCTCATTACCATGAGATTGAATAGCCACATGCCCTTTGAGTCCGGCAACAGCCTCTGCCAGAGCTTTATACTTGGCCTGATTGCGCTCCAGCCACCACGGCCGCGCCTCCAGCTCCCAGCACTGGACATACTCGACTTCAAGTTTGAGGACATCCGAAGAGAGGGCATCAAGCTCCCCTTCTAAATCACCAACATTAAATCTGTCTGTGTCCCTGCTCAACCGCCACAGCTGGCTGCGGAGATTGGTCAAGCGCCCTTGCACGGCCGCCCTCCGCGCCGCAAAGGCCGCCGCTTTCAATGAAGCCGCATGTCGGGAAGGGATGGCACTGATCGCATCGAATGCACCCGCGTAATTCCCGGCGGTCTGACTTAAATTTATACCATCCGACGCTGGCTCTTCTGTATCACCGTCAGGAATCAGCGGTGCCCAAAATGCCTTGTCATCCAGATTACCTGCCGCTTTGAAGCGTCGGAGGTCACTCATGGCACTCAGCAGATCAGCGATTGTGCTGCCCGGCAATCCGTAAAACAATGGACTGAATGCCGCTTTAAACCGGTGTAGTCGATACTCCGGTACGCACTTCTCTTGGGGTTCCAGTGGTTTCCAGGCCATCTCCGCACCCCAGACCATGGGCAGCCAGTGGTAGTTGAAGAGATTCTCACCATCATCATCCCAGGAGGTATTCAGCATGCCCATTGCACCTAGTTTGGCACCGTCACGTACAAAATGGGCAATGTTGGTAATGGCAGTATCAAAGTCTGGCCACATTCGCCGCCAGCAGCTCACGCCGGGACAAACCATAAAATCAAAGCCCAGCTTGATGAATGGGCGGATCTCCGAATCAAAGGAGCTGGCCGCATGATAGGCCCAGGGCAGGACAATCAAATCCTTAGGAAGCTGTGGAATAATTTCAGGATAGTCCCTGGCAATATCACCCCACATCATCAGTCGCTTGTTGTAGGGTTTGAACAGCTCGTAGACACGATTTATATGATAGGCATACAGCCCCGCTTTACCCAATTTTTGTTTCATGGCACGAGCAGGACCCGTGCCCAGACCGAAGGTTTCATCGCAATTGATGTTGAAAAGCGGAGAGTCGTAAGCCTGAGCCACCTCGCCGAAAGCATCACCCAAAAACTGATAACTCTCTTCAAAGGCCGGAGAGATAACATCTCTCGTCTCTCGCAGATGCCGGTATGCAGGCAATTTTAAAATATGACGAAAGTGACCGAAGGATTGAAAGTTACCTACGACCTCGACATGATAGTCCTTGGCGTACGCCTGCAGCTCGGCGACATCCTCTGCTGTGATGCCGTCAGCCGGGGCAATATCCGGATGTGAACGCAGCTTGAACACATGCTCGGTGTAGAGCGTCATCCAGTTGAGCTTATACTCCGAGAGTATGCGGATCTGTTCTTTCAGGAAATCCAATGTCGGGATAGGCCCGCGGCTTATGTCATCCTGCCAGCCGCGATATTGCAGCTTTGGCCAATCTGCAATACGCACTGTAAACAGCGTATCACCTTGTGTACGAATGATCTGCCGCAGCGTCTGCACGCCGTAAAAGACGCCTCTCTGCGTATGGGCCGATACGGTAATGCCATCGATGCCGATCTCCAGCACATAGCCTTCATCGCCAATTTTATCTTGAAAGGAATTGCTCCAGTCTGCCACCAGGGTTGAATCTGCACCACGGCGCAACAGATGTATATGAGCCTTGCTTTTATTCGTGAACCGTGGACGATGCAGACCTGCACATGCAATTTCATCGGCCAATTGTCCTGCAGCAAAGGCATCCACTTCATTCATCACATAAATGCGTGCCTTCTTATCCAGGATAAAATGCCCCTCCAATCGCTTCACGCTCTGCGGTGTGGGAATGATATGTAAAGCAGTCTGCGCCCATAACGGAGCGACCAGACAACAGCACAGCAATGCGATCATGGATCTCGTCAACTGACCGTCCTATTCTTTGTATGATGAAACCGGATGGAAACGTGCATCCGTCCATTGAGGTGCCCGGTCCTGGGCCGAAAAGTGCATCAACAAATCTGTCATATAATCGATGAAATGGGCCAGATTTTCCAGATCGATCAACTCCGGCCCGTCATGGGGACGATGTACATGATCCCCGCCGGCCTCCATAGCAAAGGTATGGGCCACCACGCCCCAGAATTCCCGGTCTTTGCGATACGCCGCCGCAAAGGCTGCATTGTCCGAGACGAACATGAGACGGTCCACATCGACCACACTGTTGTCCATCTGCCAGGATCGATTCGCATTGAAAGCGCTAAGGCTATCGGCCAACGTTGAAAAGCTTGCGCCGGTGAGATAATATCGGTTTCTTCCGATGGATTCGGGCCGCCCCAACAGTTCAAAATTGATCACCAGCGCCGTATTTTCCAGCGACCATATCGGATGTTTCACATAGTATCGTGATCCCTGCAGCCCCATCTCCTCACCTGCCCAGGAGATAAACAGCACCGATCTTGCCGGTCGTTTATTTTCTACCGATAAGGCCTGCGCAATACCCATCACACCGCAAGTACCAGAGATATTGTCATCTGCACCGTTGTAGATAGAATCGCCTTCCACTGCCTGACCAATACCGATGTGATCATAATGGGCGCAGATGACTATGCACTCATCCTTCAGTTGGGGATCAGCCCCTTCCAAATAACCGATAACATTTTGCTCATGAATCAATCGCCCATCATCCCGCGCCGTGAAACGGAAGGGATGGAAAAACGAATAACTGCCCGGCACCGGTCTCAAACCCGCAGACAGGAACCGTGCAGCAATGTAATCCGCGGCCTGCCTCATCTCTACACTGCCATTGGCCCGGCCGCGCATATGATCACCAGCCAGATCAAACATCCATGTACGTACTGTGTCCACGGGAATAGTCTGGGCAAACAAATTACCAGAAATTACAATCAGCAATCCAATAATCATCCTAAACAAATTTTTCATCCTTTATCCCTTTGTACTGAAATTGCTATACTTTGCACTTTATACTTTGTACTTCCTACTTCATCCACCTCTTTTATCCGTGTTTTTCCGTGTTCATCCGTGGAG
>JAGLOF010000026.1 GCA_023139105.1 bacterium | reverse complement strand
GGAACTCGGAGACATCCACATCCAACGTGACATATCCAGCCTCCCGAATGGCCGCAAGCGTCTTGGGAAATCCCATAGGAACCAATACTCTGTCATTCACCCAGAGACTGTTGGCTGCATAGGCCTCTTCATCGGGGACGACAATCTTGGTGAATTCCTTGAATGCGGGATGATCGATGAACTCACCAGCCACCATAACGGTGGCACCGTCCAGATAGTTGACCCCTGTCTTCAGATGAAGCATCTCATTCATTTCAACGGTGGAACCGGTATAGCCATGCTCCTCCAAATAGGCGATGAGTTGCCGTGCACCTTCGGCATTGGTACGCTCAGAGAGACCGATGTAAAAATGATTGATCACGCGCATCACATCGCCGCCTTCCAGCGAACCAGGGGCGTCAATCGTTTTCAGTTCGGAATAGAAGACCTTCAACGCTTCAGCAATAGCTGCCTCTTCACCCTGGCGCGTAGCCGCACCGGGCCTGTCCACCACGGCCACGGTTTCAGCCAGTACGGCTGTATCTTCCACAAAACAGCCGTCAGGGTAGCGGCTGTCCGAGGGCAGGACGATGACCTCTACACCGCACTGTTCCAGAGCACGGACATAGGCGTCGTGCTGATCCATGGCCAGGTCGAAATCCGGCTGTCCCAGATGAGCAGACGAAATACCCTGCACCATCTCAGGCCCGGGCTGACGGGTGATAGCAAATTGAAAACGCATCAACACTCCAATAATTTATTATCAATTAAAAATTCCATTGCTCAAACAATGACGGCGTCCTGGCATCCATTATTGACACAACTGTCTTCACCAGGCCAGGATATTGATCAGCAACATTTTTTTCCTCCGCCACATCTCCAAGTATATAATAAAGTTCCGTGTCCAAGGGCTGACGCGTCTTCCGGTCATAACGCCGCACCGCCTTCCACGGCCCCATGCGCACCGCCTGCGCGGGCCGGCCAAAGTATTCCCAGTAGAGATAGTCATGTTTCGGCTGTTCCGACTGATCCGTAAGCATGGGCATCATACTGATCCCGTCCAACGACTTTGGCACCTCTACACCGGCAACCTCGGCAAAAGTGGGCAGCATATCCCAGAAAGCCGAGACGTGATCCGAGGTACTCCCGGCCTTGATGACGCCGGGCCAGCGTGCCACCAGCGGTACACGGATGCCGCCTTCGTAGACCTCGCACTTGCCGCCGCGCAACGGTGCATTGCTTTTGAAAAACTCACGATCCGTGCCGCCATTAAACGTGGCACCGTTGTCACTGGAGAACATCACCATTGTGTTTTCATCAAGACCGAGTTCCTTAAGCAGGCTCATGATGCGACCTACAGTACGATCAAGATGAGTGATCATGGCCGCATAGGCTGAGAGCGGGTGTTGATGGGGCAGATACCCTTTTTCACCTTTGTAGGGTTTATCATCAAACTTGCCATGATATTCCGACAAAGCAACAGCAGGCACCTGAATTGACACATGTGGCACAGGCGACGGCAGATAGAGAAAAAATGGATTCTCTATATTGGAACGGATGAAATCAAGGGCCTCTTTTTCCATCAGATCAGGCGCATAGTCATTACCTTTATAACGTGCATACGATGCCGCATCATTGGGATCACTATCCGAAGCGAGCTTTTCATGGGGATGGAGATATTCATTATCAAGCATCACTTTTTCTTTGTTTCTCCAAAGATGATCGGGGTAGTAATTGTGAGCCTCACGCTGGCAGAGATAACCGTAGAACAAATCGAATCCCTGAAGATTGGGATGCCCCCCATCCGTAGGTCCGCCAAGACCCCACTTGCCAATGCAGGCCGTCTTGTAACCGGCCTTTTGGAGGACGGTGCCGACCGTGGTAGTGCCCGCCAGCAACGGACGCTGTCCCTCAATGCTTCTATCTTTCCAGACATCGCCCCGGTGATTCATCTCGTCGTTATCGCGAATATAAGAATGCCCGGTATGCAGCCCCGTCAGCAATGTGCATCGGCTGGGCGCACACACCGGCGAGCCAGAATAGTGCTGAGTAAAACGCATGCCATCGGCGGCCAGGCGATCTATATGCGGTGTCTTGATTTTCTGCTGTCCGTAGCAGCCCAGCTCGCCGTAACCCAAATCATCAGCCAAAATATAGATAATATTAGGTTTCTGCGGCGAAAGGCCGCAGCCTGTCCACCAGCCTGAGGTGGCTGCCAATGCCGCACCCGCGCCCGCTGTCTTTAAGAAATCGCGCCGATTCACTGCTCCACTCATATGTATCGCTCCTTTTCTGAATTATTACTCCGGCAATAAAAGGCTTTGCATAAATGTTGAGATTTCATGGTGCAGCAGTGTCATCTCTTTTATTGCCGGATTAATAGTCGACACGCTGACGCGACAACACCGCCGGATTGTCACGACTTGGTACAAATGGCCGCAATCGATAACTGTATTGATAATAACCGGGATAAAGCGTGTATCTGCCGTGAGGTCGCGCACCCCAGGCATTGTCACCGCCTACGCCCATCTGGCGATGGTCGATGTTCCACGTAGTAATGCCTTCAGGTTTGAGATCTGCACCATGAGTCTGTCCATTTGGAATCCAGTGCAGCCTTTCATTGGGAAAAGGTAGCACTCCCATTGAGAGCACCGGATGCCCCACGGCCAGAAGTCCGATATTCCTCTCAGAACTGCTCACCACAGCCCAGCGCACATCGGTCTTATTGCCTGTCTCTTGAGGCCGTACATAGGGAAAGAACTGATCCGCTACTTTGCCTGAGTAGCGACCGACAGCCGCACCATGATTGCGGTCGGAGTAATTCTCATGGGGTCCGCGGCCAAACCACTGGAACTGGTCGAAGTCACCTGGCAATGTCCAGGCCATACCGAAGCGCGGCAGCTCGGGCAATGCCATATCCCCTGGCCGCATCTCTACATCGACAACCACATCACCAGTGGCATAAATGCGATAGCTAATCTGATAATCCGCTTTAACCGGCGTCAGTTGTCCAACTACCAACACTTCAATCAGCCGGTCGTGGATCTTGGCAACATTCACAGCATCAACTACCAGCGAATCCTGGGCAATCTTCCAGATGCCGCATCGCCGGGGCATCTCATTACCCACAGCCACATCGCTGTCCACACCGCCGCGCCAAAGATGAGGCACAGGTGCCTGCTCCAGAAGCGGCTGATCCTGAACCGTCCACTGCAAAAGCCGGCCATTTTCTGCATCGAAGGTCAGGGCAAAACTCTCACCTGATATGACAACCTCAGTCCCGCTTTCCCTGACAGTCAAAGGCTGACAGACCAAGAGATCTACACGTTCAGGCGGCGACTGTACCGGCACCTTGAACTGCTCCCATGCGATGAGATGACCTTCAGGTAGTCCAAGCTCAGCCTTGGATTGCCGGGCCTCAACCAAGATACACCGTTCAGCCCCTGCTGCGGGCAGGGTTTTCGGTAACGTTAGGGTAAATATCCCTCCAGCGGAAGGCGGATTGAACGTGCCGAAGGCGATTTCCACGCCATCATCCTCCACACGCCAAACAAAGTCAAGATGCGAAAGATCCCGGAACACATAACGATTTTCAACGGCAAAGCATCCCGTATTCCAGTCTTCCACAACGAAATGAAGAGGCTGATAAGTCTTTTTCAACGCCCAGATATGGGGTTTCAACGTCCGGTCACAAGAGACCAGGCCATTAGCACAGAACGATGAATCATTTGGCAAGTCATAATCGCCCATGTCACCACCATAGGCCCAATATGGCGTACCGTCTTCTTTATGCCGGAGCACGGTTTGATCCACCCAATCCCAGATAAATCCGCCTTGAAGGTTAGGATATCGATCAATGACCTCCCAGTAATCTTCTAAATTACCCAGAGCATTGCCCATGGCATGGGAGTACTCACAAAGGATAAAAGGCCGACGGGGATCTTTGTTATGATAACGCTGCTGAAACCACTTGTTTCTGTACATGGGAGCGATAATATCAGTATGTGGCTTCCACCACGCCGGTTGATAGTGAACCGGGCGTGAGGGATCACGCTCCTTGATCCAGGCACTGGTCTTCTCAAAATTTGGCCCATCACCGGCCTCATTGCCCAGATCCCAGACAATGATGGAGGGATGATTCTTATCCCGCTCCACCATGCGTACTGTACGATCCATATAGGCATCTGCCCAGTCCGGATGGCTGGATAGATAATTGATGCCCTTGGGATGAAATTGAATGCCGTGAGTCTCAATATTGGCACTGTCAAACACATAAAGGCCGTATTCATCGCAGAGATCATACCAGCGTGGATCATTTGGGTAGTGGCTCAGCCGCACCGCATTGATATTGAACTGCTTCATGAGTTCAATGTCTTTTTTCATCAACGCCAGCGTCTGCGTCCGGCCCAAAGTGGGATGAGCCTCGCAGCGGTTGACACCACGGATAGTGATGGCCTTTCCATTGACTTTAAGCTGACCGTCGGCAATTTCCACACGGCGGAAACCAGTACGGAAGGCTGTGAGCGCCTCTGTTTTGCCAGACTCATCCGAAGTGCGCAATGTCAACATGTAGAGCTGAGGCGTCTCCGCCATCCACGGTTGGACAGCTAAGCGATTCTTTTTAAAAACAACGCTCTTCTGAGAGTTCCCTGCCACAGAAACGCCTCGACGGCCCTTCCAGATCACTCGGCCGCCCAGGTCAGAGAGTTCGGCTGAGACTGTCTGCCGAACCTTGTCAGACGCGAAATTGCGCAGCGTCACAGAGAGGTCGAGCATGCCCTTCCCCACCGACACGTCCCAGTCGCCCTGCGCCCAGAAATCCTGCAACCGGACCCGGGGCACGGCATAGACATAGACGCTGCGCTCCAGTCCGCTGATGCGCCAGGCGTCCTGCCCCTCCAGATAGGAGCCGTCGGAGAAGCGGTACACCTCTGCGGCCACCACATTCTCACCGGTCTGAACATAGGCGGTTATATCGAACTCTGCCGGAAGCTTGCTCCCCTGGGCGTAACCGACCTTCTGCCCGTTCACCCACAGATAAAAGGCCGATCGTACTCCGCCGAACTGCAACATAATCTGCCGGCCCTGCCATTTTTCGGGAAGATCGAAGTTCCGGCGATAGGAGCCGACCGGATTGTTCTCGTGGTCATGAAAAGGTGGATTGGATGCAAAGGGATACTCTTCATCCATGTAACGGGCTATACCCCAGCCCTGAGGCTCCCAATTAGCCGGAACCTTGATCTCATCCCAACTGGACACATCGAAATAGGGTTTGTAGAAATCAACAGGCCGATCCACCGGTCGCTTGACCCAGTGGAATTTCCAGATACCGTCAAGTGACCGTACCCATGATGACTTTAATGGATCGAGGGAACGTGCATCTTTCTCATTATCGAAGGGGAATGCCCATGGACGGGGGGCTTCTCTGTTAATGCCAAAAACATTTGGATTTTCCCAATCCGGTACTTTTGCATTCTGCGCCTGCAGGCACAGCACTCCCATCCCCAGGGAAAGCAGGACGGCTTTCGGGTTGACATGATTACGGCTCATGACTCTCCACTCTATTAATAAAGGGGTTTCAGTGAAACACCCTCACTCCACTTGGGGATAACTACAAATCCGTCCACAATAGTTACGAATTTCCAACACATTGTCCTTATCACCTACAATGTATTCCGGCACCAACGGTACCTTACCACCACCGCCAGGAAGATCAATTACATAATGCGGTACTGCCATTCCCGTAACATCCCCTCTAAGCTTACCCATTATATCCAGGCCTTTCTCTACCCTTGTACGGAAATGATTGGCCCCCTGGGTTAGATCACCCTGAAGCAAGTAATAGGGCCGGACTCGATTTCTTAAAAGGAGACGAAAGAGCCTCTTCAGAGTCTCTGCATCATCGTTTATACCGCGCAAGAGTACTGTCTGGCAGCCAAGAGGTATGCCGGCATCTGCCAGCAGAGATATGGCTTCACAAGCCTGAGCTGTCAGTTCCGCAGGATGATTGAAATGCATATTGATAAATAATGGTGCGTACCGTTTCAGACGATCTACTAACTCAGGCGTGATGCGATAAGGCAGTGTTGAAGGCATTCTCGTTCCAATACGTATAGTCTCGACATGTGACACTCTGCGTATGGCAGCCAATATCCAATCGATTCTATCATCACTGAGCATTAGAGGATCACCGCCTGAGATCAATACATCAGAGATGCGTTTGTCAGACCGTATATACTCAATGCCCCTCTCAATCTCATGATCGGTGATGGGAGCCCAATGACCTATTTTACGTTTTCGCGTACAGAAACGACAATTGACCGCACATGCATGGGAAATCAGAAACAGAACTCTGTCAGGATAACGGTGTGTAATATTGGGAACCGGGCTGTCCTGGTCCTCGCCCAGAGGATCTATCATGCCGAAGGGATCTGCTATTTCCTGCATATCAGGTACAATCTGGCGTAAAAGCGCAGCACCCGTACCTATGGCAAGATCGAGGAAATAACGATTGATGCGCATGGGATATTTATCTGTTACAATTTTCAGCATTTCTGCATCAATATTGATATATTGAGCAAGCTCTGCAGGAGATTCAACCATATCCTGCATCCATGTAGTCCAATGAGCATTCATAAGTAATATTTGTCGGAATTATTGAGGATCAGGCATCCAGAGCTTCTCTAAGCTCACGCTTTAATTTTTGTGCTCTGGCCAATGCCTCCAATAACTGATCTTCAACGGTTACATTCTTTTCAGGGCGAATATCCCAGGCCCTTAAAAGAGCATCATAGGTTTGATCAGCCTTATTTATTAAAAAAGACACTATCTGCCCTCTATCAGGCAAACGGTCCTTTAACATCACTTTTGGCCCCTGATAGATGCCCATGCCTTCTTGTTCAGAGATTGAAAACTGGGAAATAGGCCCATCATCTTCATCCACATCAAGACCTGTATATACCTGAAAACGGTTATCAGATTCAAAGAATGAAGTTAACTCATTCTCGCTTAAAGGCACTTCCGGTCCAAGTTTACGCAAAATCCATCTTACGGGAACAATGAAGTTATCCTGTTTGATTACCAGGCGTAAAATCTTCTCCAGCCATTCATTATCAATCTCAGCCGGCTTTGAAGCAGACATGTTCTGTTTACTACTCAAGCTGACAGCTTCCTTAAGCTACTTGTTCCAAAGCATTTACAATGATTCGGGATTCTGCAGATTTCATCTGTTCAAAACAGTGCTTTGTCTGTTCATCCTGTTGAATCAAATTTGTAATTTCTTCCAGATCCGATTCAGTATAAAAAGCAATCATAAAACGATTAGCATGATTCAAATCTCGATAGAGGCTGGATTCCACATCCTTGGCACCCAAAATTTCCTTTAATTGGGTAAAGGCTTTTTTAATGGAACTATGCTCGTCAGGTACCATCTCAAATGTCATTGTAATTAGTTTTTTCATAGGAAACAGTTTACAAAAAAAGGGCTGAGATTCAAAGGCCTAATTCAGGAAGAATTGTCCAAATGTACAAATATTCAAGATAATAATAATGCCCACTACTAACCCTCGCGCTACCCAGCTGGCCCCCTAGCAGTCTGTCGGACTTAAGGCTATTAGGCATGTTTTTAGAGATTTTTTTCCTATTCAAGGCGCGATTGAGGCGCATAAAGGGCTTTATGTAACGATTGAGCAACGCAGAATAGGGGAAAAAGATCAAAAACAGGACAATATTGACGTAAGTCCGACAGGCTGCTAGGTATTAGTGCCACTTTTCCGCTAATTTCCCGAGCGTAGAACTCAGAACAATAGATCAACCTATAAAGTTCAAACAAATACGAGTACTAATTGGGGGGAAAAACATATCTCCACGGAACTACACAGAAAATACACAGAATTAAAATATTTGAGGCAAATGTTTTTATCTGTGAAAACTCCGTGTCACTCCGTGGAAAAACCTACTATCAGTGCCTGTGCTTCTTCCAAAGCTTCAGGCAATTTTTCAATTTGCGGGCCGCTTCCCTGAGCCATTGATGCTGATCCACCACCGCGACCATCAATCTTCCGGCAGACCTCATTTAAAAGTGGGCGCACATCAAATGCCACATTCTCAGAACGAGCTACTACTACATTAGCCCTTTCCGTAATTGAACCGAGAATCACAACCCTGTCCGGCAACTCTTTCAATGTCCTGGCAAGCTGCTGGAGTACCTTCATATCTCCAAAATCCAATATTGCATTTACAACTGATACAGATCCTATCTTATTTGAAGTTTCAGCCAAGTGTATAGCTTCAAATTCGAGAAGTGTCTTCTCACGTTCCCTGAGAGTCTTTCTCAATATCTTATTTTCATGCTGAAGACGTTCAACAGCTTCGGGAACTTCAACATCGGAGACAGAAAGTAAAGGAGCCAGAGCATCTATTGCCGCCTGTTTTCTCTGCACAAATGCCAATGCACGATCACCACATACAAAATGTACACGTGTCCCCCCCTTGTAGCGTTCAAGACGGACAATTTTAATCAATCCTACTTCACATGTAGAGCGGGTATGTGTTCCACAACAGGCAGACCAGTCCACGTCTTCAATCTCTACGACGCGCAGCTTACCTTCAATCTTCGGTTGACGCCGAAATGGGATTTGATGGACATCAGCTTCCGGAACTTCAACTATACGGATAAGATGATTTTCATTAACTTTTTCATTAATCCAACGTTCAATACAAAGAGCAATTGGCCAATCAATATCCGCCCGATCCAGGTCGATGGTCACTCCCTCACTGCCCAGATGGAACCCTCGCGTATTAGCCTTGGCCACAACAACAAAAGCAGCCGAGAGTATATGCTGCCCTGTATGCTGCTGCATATGGTCAAATCGAACAGACCAGTCCAAGCTTCCCCTTACTGTACCTTCTGAGAAGTCTTTTTCATCATCAAGAATATGTACAATAGAATCACCTGATTCTACGACATCTACTACTCTATGACCTCCAATTTTACCGATATCATGCGGCTGACCACCTCCGGTTGGATAAAAAAAGGTGCGGTCAAGGACCACACCTTTTTTTTCATCAACTTCCAGAATTCCTACAATCTTCGCTTCAAATTCAGTGACATATGCATCATGTTCAAAGAGGCGAAGAGTTGTCATTTCAACATACTTTTTGCCTTGGTGATAATGGCTTCAACCTTTGCCGGGGACTGATAACCTTCAAAACGTGCCAGTTCTTCACCGGCAGAAGAAAGATATATTACAGTTGGCAGGCCAACAACACCGTATTTCTTCTGTAGGATCTTTTCAGCATCACCGTTTTTAGTTTGATCAATCTTTACAATTACAAAATCCGCCAAGGCCGTTTTTACAGATGCATCCGGCCAGGTTCTCTCATCAAGTTCGTGACATGCAGCACACCAATCGGCCCAGAAATCAATCATCAACGGACGGCCTTCTTCCTTGGCAATTTCAAGAGCCTCGGCTTCAGAACTGAACCATCCATCCGGCAGTGCATGCCCGGATTCAGTTACTTGAACAGCTCCGGAACTCCCAGCTGAAATGCCTGGATTGTTCAATACAACGGACACTAATAATCCCGCCCCTAGAATCAAGGCAATTAATGTAATAGATTTGCCAAATTTGGTTTTGCTGTTTGCGTCTGCTGCCAGCACTGAAAATACGCCGCCAAATGTAGCAAATATTATTAATACACCACCCCACAGGCCCTTATAAATTTCCGGAGAGAATAATGGACGGACAAAAAACAGAGCAAGACCAACTAAAAGTATGCCAAAGGAGTGTTCTACTACTTCCATCCAGCCGCCTGTCTTCGGCAAACTTTTCAAAATGCCGGAGAATGTGCCAATCAAAATAAAGAGCACGCCCAATCCTAAAGCAAAACTGAAGAGAAGGCCAACGCCCAATGCCATAGAACCTGTTTTTGCCACCCATGTAAGGATAACAACCAGGAGCGGACTAACACATGGAGAGACCACTACACCGGCTACAATGCCAGTCAGATAGGCACCAAAAAAACCACTGCGCTTTTTCCCCTGAAGTTTGGTTTGAATGCCGGATGGAACGCGCACTGTATAAAAACCAAGCATGGAAAGACCCATGAACAGAAAAATTCCGCCAATAAGAGCAACAGCAATGGGATGTTGCGCTATTGAGCCAAACAATGATCCTGTCTTTGCAGCAATTATTCCCAAGGATGAAAACATCGTTGCCAAACCGAGAACGTAGAATAACGACAGGACGAAACCTTTTAATTTATTTTCACCGGCCTGGGCACCAATAACAGCAATAGTAATAGGAATCATTGGATAGACACAGGGCGTAAAACTAGTAAGGAATCCACCCAGGAAGACAATTAGAAATGCCACAATTGAACCCGTCTCAAGAGCACGAGTAAGACGGTCAGCAATAGATCCGCTATCTATAGTCTGTCCGGGTTCTATGACAGCCTTGATTCGAAGCACCTCATCTTCAGGTGGATAGCATATACCTTCCTCACTACAAGGCTGATATGTTACATTTACCGTTATTGTAGATTCACCTATAAAAGCTTCATTACCAACTTTAAATGGTATGACAACCTTGATTATTCCGGAATATTCCCCGCCATATGCTGTCTCATGGCTCTCAGGAATGATTGCATCCTGGAAAGTCCAACCTGACAATGGCTCAGCTTCCAGTTTAAAAAATCCAGCTTCAACATCACCAATATGAAAAGCAGGATCAATATCATATTGTATAAGCAACGTACCTTCAGAACCAATTGCAACTACCTGTGGTTCTATTGAACCTTGAAGAATCACAGGCACTGGTTCCTGAGCAGCCAGGCGGCCAATAAATATTATCCCCCAGAACAACAATGCAACTTTTTTCACTCTCTCATCTCCTTTAATTAAAACTTTATAAATTAAAATTCTGCACCCATGGTAAAATATTGAACTGGTCTGGGTGTAGTATGATGAAAATTCGTAGACCATGCTACATCATATTTCAATAAGAAAAATCCTAAATTAGCACGAATACCAAAACCATAACCAGCTTTCATATCATTGAGAAGTGGCATTTTCATGTCCCCTACCTGATCAAAGGGCTTCCACGCCTTGTCATTACTCCAGGCGGAACCCATATCAAGAAATATAGCACCGCGGATATTCTGGAAACCCATTTTAAGTGGCCCACCCAAAATTAAATATTGAATAAATGGAAATCTTACTTCCAAATTGGCCAGGCAGAATCGTGTTCCTATCATATCATAATATAGTGAACCACGCAGTGGTGCCACAAACCGTGAAAAATAGAACAGGTTATTATTCCAATAATCATTTGGAATAGAGGCATATTTATAATTAATCCATCCTTGCATACCACCTACTAAAAACCTTTGAGCATGCTTTCCGTTGGAAATGCCACCTGCAAACCTAACTACAAATGTATAATCGCGTTTCAACTTAAAATATTTGCGCCAATCAGCTTCCATTGTCCAGAAACTCAACCCCTCGGACTTGCTGATCTGCGGACTATAATTAACAGAAAATGATGAACGTTCACCATTGACAGGGCCTGTCCAGCCCCACACAACCGTGTCAGTACTATAACCAAGATTTAAAGTAAGAAGCCGTTTGGAAAATAAATTCCCCATGTCCTTCATATATTCACCGCTGAAGCCATAGGGATCTACAATTCCCCAATCACGGCTAATATTGATCTGTGATGCTCCAAAATTCATCCGCCTATATCTGTCAAAAGGTCTGGATGCCATTAGAGAAATTCCGTAGGTTCTGTCCCTTACATAGTCAAAATAAGAGTAATACAAGTTGGAATAATGAAATAGAGAGATACCATAATCAGTCTGTTTAGGGAGATAAAAATAAGAGAACTGAAAATTTGAATTTTTGATATTATAAAATATATCAGTATATATCTGAATTTGATGATTCCCCAAAATATCGGAGAGTCCTATCAATGTTGAACCTTGAAGTCCAAAAAATTGATTATAACCCGCTCCCCCGGAGATCATATCGGGAGTAAATTTTATTTTATATTTTTTCTGTTTATACTCTCCAAGTGCATCTTTATACTCAAGAGTATCAAGAAAAACTTTTTCCTCTTTCTCTTTTTCTTTCGTAGATTGCTCTTTCATGTTTTTTGAAAATACAAAATCAGCAAAATCTCTCTTATTCCCCGGTTCAACCAATTTATTTACTTTTAATTCCTTAACAGATAAAAGCGTTCTATCTTCTGTCCTTAACCTTGTAGGTTCGATCTCTATGGATCCTGATTCGATATCAAGAGGATTGCTAATCATGTAAATATCATATCCACCATCATAGAATGACGAAAAGGCTATTCGCGAACCTTCACGTGACCATGACAATTGCTGAACACCGGAGAGAAGATTGGTAATAGGATAATGTTGCTCTATATCCCGGTTGAACATATATATATTAGCAATACCGCTTTCATCAGAGACATAGGCAATAGATCTGCCATCCGGAGACCATGCAGGAGATGTCTGCAAAAATGCATCATCCGTATGACGAGTCATAGTGCCTGTCTCAATATCTATTGAAAACAAATCCGTTTGACTATAATTTATATCCGCAATCTTGTCAGTAAATTCTTTATCACCTAAAAAAGATCTGCGATCAGAGATAAAGGCTATCTCCCTGCCATCAGACGACCAAGTGGGGTCCATATCACTGAATACATCATCTGTCAATCTCCTGACTTCAGCCGTTGCCAGCATAAATAAATACAGATCAGATTGACCATGTTGTATGCCCATAAACACAATGGCTTCTCCATCCGGAGACCAGGATGGTGAGTGAATACCTTCAAGTCCGAGTTTATAAGACCCCGTTATCTCTTTATAGATGATATCTACCGTATAGAGAGCATCCTGATCACCTGCTTTGGCAGCAAAGACAATCTGTTTCCCGTCAGGTGACCAGCTCATTCCAGGCCGGGTCCAATGTAATTCTTCAAATATTTCAGATCTCTGGCCTTTAACAATTCTACCCCTATCCTTACCATCAAAGGTAGTGAGCATATGAATATCTATATAATCCGATCTATTGGATAAATAGACTAATTTGTCACCTTTTGGTGAGAGTGATGGTGAATTATTTAAAAATACTTTCTCTTTTTTATGATCTGTCAAACGTGTAGCAATATCTTCCGGTGGCTCTCTTTTCTCAATATCCGGCCAGTAACGCTTCCGTAGGTACTGATGCCATTTTTTCGTCAGTTCTTCAGAGTTCAAACCAATTGATTGTTTAAGACCCTCATCAAAACCATGATGCATCTTTGACTTATTAAAAAATTCACCGATTTTTTCTGCACCATAAGTCTCTGCAAGATAGTTCATAACAGACTGTCCGCCTTTATAAGCCATATTACCGTATAAATAATCAATTGGCGGTAAATATCCATTAATAGTAGCGTCTCTCATAAACATATCTGCTTCTGCGTTCCAACCTGAGCTTTCATATTCGGCAAGACCTTCCATCATCCACAATGGAAGTTGCATACGTGCCATAGATGTGAGCCTGCTTCCCATTGCCTTACCATATAACATCTGAAGCGTTACAGCATGAGTTAATTCATGTTCAGTAAGATGGCGGAGTTCTTCCCAGCCTCCTCTGAACTGCAATACCACTCTGTCTTTAAAAACCTCTGTAAATCCCTCTACACCCTCTTCAAGCATAGCGAGTGAGACATTTGTTTGTTCAAAGTGATTATGACTATTATAGACAAGTAGAGGCACGCGTTTGGAAATCAAAAACCCCAGGTCCCTACTTATATGTACATAACTGGTTTCAGCAACATCAGCTACAAATTCTGCAAGCTGCCTGCCTCCTTCATAATAATAGACATCAAAATGTTTTGACTGTAAATATTCCCAGTCAAACTCTCTGTACTGTACCTTGTTTTTTCCAAAACTTTGAGCCATAAGTAGAGATGGCAAAAAAATACACAGCACTCCGGACAGTAGATACCGACGAAAGCCATTTTTTAATCGCAAATATTTATGCATGGCGACACTCCATTCTATTCCTACACATATCCTGTCATTAAAGTTCCGATTGATCTTCCCATTGAATAATACGCCAGGTACCATCCGGGCTCTTGCGGAAAGAAAAAACAGCCCGGCCCCTTATCTTGTAATCCGATGAAGGCCCGCTTAAATGTAATTGAAATCCACGACATATCTCTCCTTCATCATTTCTTGTCCAAGCATACAGCGTGGCATTCCACAATAGATCAATTATATCAAAATTACGAAATAACCTTCCGGTTGTACGTAAATCATCATCGCGTCCCCAGCTCTCTTCGTGCCCGGAACTACTGGCTTCAGGATCAAAATATATAAACATAAATCCGGTATCAATACAGTTTGAATATAAAATTGAATCTCTGAACGTATAAGCTACTTTAAAATTTTGCAATACCTCTTCTGGTGTTGCCTGTTCTGTAATTATTAATTCTTCACCCTCTAATTCATTATTGAGCTCAGGAGCAAAAGGGTTAAAGCAGCACATTGTTGTCAAAGCAAGTATTACAATCACTATGCCGGGCCGGCTGTGCATCTATTTATCCCCAAAAGTATATGGGCGTCTGACCCACAATGATTTACCCTTATTTTTCTTACCGGCAGGCATATATCTGGTCTTTTTTGCCGCATTAACTGCACAGAGCTCCAAACGTCTGTTACCGCTTGAATTATCTACAACCATCACACTATCAACAATACCCCTGTCATTAATTAAGATAGACAGCAAAATGATACCCCCAACACCTTTCTTGATTAAATCCTGAGGGTATTCGGGGACAACTTCCTGAATTAAACGCGGGCCACGTGCACCACCACCTACGTGCCCCGAATCTCCTGGCCACAGTCCTTCTATTGATGGAATTCCAATTGATAAATCGAGATCGGTTAGTTCAATTGTCTCTTCCTCCGGAAGTGCGTCATCCTCTGACGGGATCGGAATTTGCGGCAATAATGGTGCTTTAGGAGCACCGCCGGAGCGACTGGCCGGTGGTAAATCAAGAGCCCAAATATTGTCTGAAGCAATATAGACAGGTATGTCTATTCGTGAACTCAGTCGTTTGGAAAATACGAACAGTATTATAAGGATAGACAGAGAAATAATTAGGCCCAATTCAAGACGTGTCCTGTAAGCTTTAAGTTCTTGTCGATGTTCACTGTTATAAAAATCAACTTTCATCTTACTTTACACTCCGGCATGTTCAATATGCATAAACCAATAAAGGCAGATATAAATCTGCCTTTTAAAAGTATTGTACATAATTTCATCAATTGCTAAATTCCCATCAGCCATTTACATTGACATGATACTCTGTCAAATAATACGGATGGAATGAATTGACCCCTAACAATTCTATCAATCTTCCATGGCTCTCATATCTTGTCTCTGCTGGCGGGAACCAAGCCCCATATCACGCAGCATTTTCCAGATAGTTAATGTACCAACGCGTAAAAATCCAAAACGTTCGGTATTTAGTTCTTTGCTGATTTTAGATGGCCCCCACTCCGGATTGGCAAGCGCAACAACACGAACCTTGTCTTCAACAGTTGCTTCTTCATTTGGAGCCATGTCAAATGCTTCATTTATTGCATGAATATCTTTTGGTTCAAGATTTTCTACTTCTTTGATCGGAACTTCTGCTGATCTACCGGATTCGCCTTGATCAAAATCAGCAACAGCTGCATCAATGGAATCATAAGACTTTAATATATAATGAAACTCCAACAGTTCAAACACTTCATATACATCTGTCATCATTCTGGCTAAAAGAAGATCTCCGCCACGTTCTCGAATACCTTTGATTTCACTTATAAAAATTCCCCATCCGGCACTGGAAATATAATCAACATTGTTCAAATCAATGATTACCCGGCAGACGCCGGCTTTTAAGAGTGAGTCAAGAGCTCTTTCAAGTTCGGCCGACGTTGTTGTATCAATATAACCACCAACACGTATAATAGAAATGTCCTGACTTATGCCCGCTTTGTCAACAGAAACCTGAATACCTTCCATAATCCTCTTCTCCTTGGAGGCCCATTGAATTCAATTTAAGTAATAAGATAATTAAAAAGCGACGACAAGTCAATGCTTTTCAATTAAAGATAGCGCTGACGTATCATTCTTTGCATTTTTTTTATTCGTTCAATTATGTCTGTCCTATCCGGATGAAGTTTGAGCACCTCACCCCATTGCCATACCGCTTTCTTATATTGCCCCATATTTGCAAATATAACCCCCAAATTTTCCAAAACATTTACATTTTCAGGAAGCAATGTTCTAGCCTCTTCATAAGCCGATCTGGCCTCAATCATCTCTCCCAGGCGAAAATGAGCATCTCCCAGACATTGAAATGCACTGCCATCATGGGGTGTAATCTTCAACACCTTTTCGAATTCATAGATGGCTTCCCTGTAATTCTGCTCCTGGTAATGATTCATTCCTTCTGTATAAATTCGTTCTGCATCAAGCATAGGTTGTGCAACAACCAGTGTTTCTTCAGTGAGATCATCCTGTGATGCAAGCATATTGCGGCGATTGAATCCAAGATCTTCCATCATATCAATAAAACTACTATCACCCTGGCGATCAACAGTATCTAAATCTTCTTCATCCTCTGAAAATTCACTCATTAAATCATCAATGGAAGAACTAACAATTTTTTCTTCTATATGTGCATCACCATCGATCTCTGCAAAAACATCTTCATCATCATCAATAGCCAGCACTTCATCCAATCTGGCCTCATCATTTTCTTCATCAGTATCATTAACTTCTTCATCTGTCAGTTCATTTACAGCATCTTCAAGAATCTCATCCCATTCAAGAGACTCATCAAAATCCAATATTTCAGAATCATCGCCATCTGGTAATTCTTCTACTTCATATACACCTGCTTTTTTATTAATCCCAGGTTGATCCTCCTCAAATGAGAAATCATCCATACCTGTTTCCATATCTAATATCACATCAAAATCATCCGATTGAATCTTGATGTCATCCGCATCAGCAGGGCTATGCTGCAAATCATCCCCGGCAACTTCGGATATCACTTCTACAATATCTTCCTTCAACTCACGGTCCTGGGTATAAACACTGTCTTTTTCAAATGACTCGACATAGTCTGTATGCTTGTCTTCATCCATATCAAGAAAATCTTCTAGTATTGCATCTACTTCCTCTGCTTCAATTATAGCTTCGAATGAGTCATCGCTTTCCTTCGACAATAATGTTTCTTCAACGACCGACGTCTCATTATATAACTCATCTTCATCAATTGCCCGTTTTCGTGGAATATTTTTAACAATACGTCCGTCAAGAGTTAAAAGTGGTGTTCCCGCCTGCTTATATTGCCGCCTCTCTCCACGTTCCAGGAAAGCGGCTCTCAGCTCTTTAGTGTTTAAACGCGACCGCACTAATTCATCATAAATACGGGCATTATCGAGTTTTGTATTACCATATTCATCAAGCGTTAGTTCTTCACAAATTCTCTTTGCTCCATATTCCGGATGACGTCTGACAATATCAATAATCTTGGCCTTATCCTCAATACTAATATGTTTTTCCTCTATCTCCGAGCGACCAACTTTTTCTTTAAGACCATCTTCACCACCTATTTCATAACGTTTTTTATATTTATAATATGTTGATGTAGAAACACCTGCTTCCAGACATGCCGCTTTCACGCTTAGACCGTCTTCATTGACTCTATTAAGAAGTCTAATACGCCTGTTAAACAGAACATCCTCGGCATTCATCTTCTCCTTGATTGTCACAAGTGTAATATCATCATTCTGCTGACTGCCCTCCGTAAACACTTCAAGTTCACCATGCAGACGTTCTACCAATGATGTGGCACCCAAATGACCGTGCTTTCTAATGGCTTCCAGAAAACGTTCATCCCCAAATAAATCCCGCCGCCCATTCATTGCCTCGGTAATTCCATCCGTAAATATAAGAAGCACATCGTCCATGCGCAATCTCAGAGTATCATTTTCAATGGATTTACGGAATAATGCCTTATCAGGAAGACTAATACCAATTGGGAATCCTCTGGGGTTTAAATAATAACTCTTTTGTGTAGAACCGCGATAAAGTATCATGGGATTATGACCGGCACTGGCATAGTTGATAGTTCTGTTCTTGGAATCCAATATAATATAAAACACAGTTACAAACATTCCGCGTTTCATATCATTTATTACAAATTCGTTCACTCTTGCAAGAACATCAGCAGCATTTTTATTGCCTCTGGCCTCTGTTCTCAAAGCTGTTCTTATCATTGTCATAACCAAGGAACCGGGTACGCCTTTACCGGAGACATCGGCTACAACTATTCCCAGAGTATCTTTATCCACTTCAACAAAATCATAATAATCACCACCCACTTCTTTGGCAGCTTCATAATACGATGCTAATTCATAACCCTCAATATCCGGAAATTTGTCGGGTAAAAGAGTCTGTTGAATTTCCTGTGCTACCTGCATCTCCTTTTGCAGTCTCTCTTGCTCAGCTACATTCTCCTGACTTTTTCTGAATTTCTCCGTGATTTCATTAAAAGCTTTAGCAATTTCACCTACTTCATCAGAAGCATCAAAATCCATCTCATCCGGAGAACCACCCTGCCCCAAATCCTTAACCCATGATGCCAGTTTTCTGAAAGGGCTCATTGTCAAATATATTAAAAGTGCTACACCAATTTGTGCAAAAAGCAAAACAACCAAATAAGTAATGGCTAGCTTCCGCTTTTCCGAACTAATTTGTCCATCAATAACTTCCTTGTCAAGCAACAGATAAATACCACCCAATATCTCTCCGGGATTAGCACCATCTACTCTCATAAATATTTCGTAAACACTCTTACCTGCTGTTAAAACACAAGTATTAACGCCCTCTGCAATACTGACTTGATTAAAATTATTCTGATACGGCATCAGCAAACGATCCAGTTGATGTTCTCCCTGGATTATGCCTTCATTATCTACAATTACAACATCCCATACCATGGGGCTGTAATTATCATGAAATTCCTTGGATATAGTTGCCAGTTCCCAATGAGCTTCCTCCCTGAGAAAATCAGCAGACCTGTGCGCAGCCAGCCTGGCTATTGTCCAACCTTCGGTGAGTTCTGCATTAACAATGTTCTTGGCAATCTGCAAAAATTGAAAGAGAAATACTATTATGATCAATGGTGAAAGTATTGTTGTTGCAGTTACAAAAAACTTTGTCTTCATGTTGAAGGGGACATCGGGAAGTACAATTTTTCTTCTTTTACCGTTCTCTCTATTCTTGCTCAACCGAAGCTCATTACCCTCTTCTGTCTTTCTGTAATCGATATCGTCGATAATTTTACGGATGATAAAAACACCTAAACCACCCTTTTTCCCAATATCAACATATCGCTGTAGATCAGGATCTTTTACATTTCTGGGATCAAAAGTATGTCCCTGATCGATGAGTGAAACGATGACTGTCTGTTCTCTAACAATCATTCGCAGAGTGATGAAGCCCTCCCAATCACGATATGCATGCCTGATAATATTTGTGCCGGCCTCATCAATTGCTAATTTAAAAACATTGATGACTGCTTCGGCCACACCATATTTACGCCCAATCCTGGTTACAAAATCCCTGAGATCACTGAGATAATCCATCTCGGCCGGTATTTTCAATTCCTCTCTGATGATTCGTTTAAACATATCCCCGCCAGCGCACTGCTTTAATTTTCTTTTATGTTCTGAAGTTTACGACGAACTCCCCGAATTGCCCTTATAATCTGTGTATCCGAAGGATCCAGTTTAAGAGCTTCCTGCCATACTTGCAAAGCCTCTATATAATTCTTTTTCCTATATAACCTTATTCCCTGTATATACTTTTTATAAACATCATCACGCATATCATGTGAACTTCCTGTCATCAATGCACGACTAATCTGAAGCATTTCTTTGACAGATTCATGGTCCGGCTTGTATTGAAGCGCTCTCTCCAGATAATGAACGGCGCCTTCGTAGTCCTTATTTTCAAAACGTTTTTCACCTTCCTGCGAAT
The DNA here is from genome assembly GCA_023139105.1 of bacterium. GTDB lineage: Bacteria > Zhuqueibacterota > QNDG01 > QNDG01 > JAGLOF01 > JAGLOF01. The sequence continues at coordinate 353 of JAGLOF010000026.1, read as the reverse complement.
TGTGCAGGAAATCCACTTCTCTGTTAAGCAGAGTCATTTCATGATTAACACGAATAAGCAAGGACTCAACACCCTGTGCCTGATTTTTTGCTCTGTCCAGTTTTTTATATGCCGCAGAAATAGCCTCTTGCCTAATAAGTCTGCGTGCTTCTGCTATCAATTCTGTAATCAAACCATCAAGACGAGTACGAGCCTGTTCCAAGTTATTGCGAATTTGAACATCCTCAGGATCTCGGGATAGTGCCATTTCCCAGGCCTCAATTGCACCACGGACATTACCCTCACTAATAGCATCATTGGCCTCAGTTCTACGCTGCCGTATATACTGAATATCTCTCTGATGGATATCATTA